>NZ_JARVXG010000033.1:2500-6807 GCF_029848115.1 Methanobacterium formicicum
GGAGAACGGGTGAGTAGGTGCAGTGGAAAACGGAACCTTAAGATGATGATCAACAGTTCCCGGGTGAGTCTCAGATCCTCTTCCACCGGGAGATAGGGATCGGTAGCGGAGCCAAAAGCTATGAATCCGTATTCTCTTTTTCTTGCCCTGTTTTTGAGCTGTTTAACCAGTACTTCTGGTGCATTTATCTTAGCAGCCAGGCCCGGCACCTGGTTCTCACCATACTTACTTCCCCGGGTGTAACAGTACACACAGTTAAAGGAACAGTTGGAATAGGGGTTTAGGGAATAGCCTGATAAGAACCAGTCATCCACATGTTTCTGTTTGTTTAAAACTGATTTGACCCGTATTTTTCTGACCAGTTATCTCACCTGAATTAATTATGGAACTTACTATACAAATTATATTATAGGGATTCTATAACTTTAACCACATGACCACTCAGCAACCCCTAGAGAACATGCTTCACGACATCCGAAAAAAAGCACTTAAACGAGTAGATAAAAAGCCTCCCCGTGAATTAGCAGCCAGCTGGTCCGGAGATGACTTACTGTATTCCGGCCCGGGTCGGACCATATTCATAGTTCTGCCCACACCAGGATGTGCCTGGGCTTTATCCGGATCAGGAGGGTGTAGTATGTGCAGTTACATTGCAGACTCTCCTCTGGAAGAGGTTTCCACAGAAGAACTGGTGGAAATTTTCAAACAACAATTACAGAGGCAAATTGAGAATCAGGAACTTGCCGGACCCACGGCCATTAAGATTTTTGTCTCGGGTAGCTTCCTGAATGAAGAAGAAATACCTCCTCAAGCTCGGCAGGAAATATTCCGGATCATAAATGCCTATGATGACGTGGAAGAAGTGGTGGTTGAGTCCCGACCAGAATACGTCACTGAAGATATAATAAGAGACTGCTGTCAGTTGATTCCAGAGAAGATATTTGAAGTGGCCATGGGACTGGAAAGTGCCTCTGATGAAATTCGCCTGTCCCGAATAAACAAAGGATTCACCAGAGAAGACTTTGAAAACGCCATGCAAATCATAAACCGGGTTAAATCTAATTTTAAAGTACAGGGCAAAGTTTATTTACTGGTAAAGCCGGTTTTAACCTCAGAAAAAGAAGCAATTGAGGACGGAGTTAGATCTGCACAGTACGCCGCAGAAATGGGAGTGGGCCGGATAGCCTTTTGTCCTTCCACCATACACAAGGGGACTTTAATGGAAGTTTTATGGCGTCGCGGGTCTTACCAGCCCCCCTGGATATGGAGTACTCTGGAAATTATAAGACGTGTGCGTGAATCAGTTGAAATCCCGGTTATAATGGACACTGCAGGATTTGGAACCCGTAGAGGGCCTTACAATTGTAAAAAATGCAACTCTAAATTAAAGAATCTGATTATTGAATCCAACATTAACCAGACCATTCCTCCAGAAATAGAGTGTGAATGTAAACCAAAATGGGAAGCTGATGTTAAATTCTCAGAAGTGACTAGGTCAACCACAAACCTGGTTAAAAATCGATGAAAAGTTTTATCACAACTAATTTTTTTTAACCGGAAGATTTTATAGGGTATTATACCTTAAAAAGTGGAAATCCTATATTAATGAAGAATATATTATCAGATAAAAGTAGATTGCTGTTTAGTTATTGATTATCCTCATTAATTAATATTTTAGAATCTATCTGCCAGACTTTTCCAAATATATTTAAGATATTGTTACCTAATGATTATTAACTTTGGTAAGCTTTACAGTGTGAGGGGGAGTATTTGGCTAAAATTCTAATCAACAGCAACACAGAGATAGATCTCGAAAAAAACCTTCAATCCATTGGTCATCAAATATTCTACACCGATTCACACCATAAAATGGTTGGGGTGGAAGCTGAAAAATTAAACGTCGACCTTGTTTTAATGAATATTCCTCCAGAATGGTCTGATGCCCAAGCTGAAGGGGATGAACTGACATCGAACATATTTAATTCAAATGTACCCCTTATTCCCTTAATTGACTTAAAAGGACAATCTGATTTTTTACCAATTCATAAACATATATTAGCCAATGCAACCCATGGTTTCATGTTAAAAAATGATTCAGAACCTTATAATTTAAGTCAATTGAGACATATGATTGATATTGCTATTTATAAACATTCAAATACCCTGAATCAAGATTTGAATAAAAAATGCACCCCATCAGGGGAAAGTAATTTAAAAAATCTTTATGATGAAATCCCCCTTCCCTACCAATCTTTGGATGCTGACGGTAACTTCCTGGAAGTGAATCAGATGTGGCTGGATACCCTGGGCTATTCACGGGAAGAGGTTATTGGAAGATGGTTTGGTGACTTCCTGACTACCGATTGTTTGGATATATTTAAGAGTAAGTTTCCAAGGCTTACTGCCGGAAGAGTTCAGGGTCAGGAATGCGAACTTATCAAAAAGGACGGTTCCACCCTCCATGCTCTTTACCACGGTAAAGTGAAATATGGGGATGATGGGAAATTTAATAATCTTCAATGTATCCTTCAGGATACTAGCTTAAGTAAAAAAACAGAAGAAGCCCTCAGAGAGAGTGAAAAGAAATTCCGTACCTTTGTTCAGCAATCATTAGATGGTATTGTTTTGCTTGATGAGGAAGGGCGCGTAATTGAATGGAATAAGGGATACGAAAAGATCACCGGCATGAAAAAAGAGTCAGCCATTGGTAAATTGTTTTGGGAGCTAAAATATCAGTTAACACCCCCCGAAAGGAGGACTCTGAAGCGATTAAAACATCTGATGAAACTGCAGCTTGAGGCCCTTGAAACCGGCAGAGCACCATTCTTGAGTCAAATTCACGAAACAGATTTAATACGGACTGATGGAGAAATTCGTTACATTGAACAGGTGGCATTTCCCATTAAAACCCGTTTAGGGTATAGGGTTGGTTACGTTACCCGTGATGTCACCCACCGCAAGCAAATTGAAGAAGCACTGGAAAAAAGAATTGTGGCCCTTAGCAAGCCCATCTCTAACACCGAAGAGATACGTTTCCAGGACCTTTTTAATCTCAAGGATATCCAGGAGATACAGGACCTTTTCGCCGAAGCTACCGGGGTGGGGTCCATCATCACCCAACCCGACGGGACTCCCATTACCAAACCAAGCAATTTCACCAGTTTATGTTCCCTGGTTCGTGGTACAGCTAAAGGTGCCCAGAACTGCTTTAGATCCAATTCCTGTGTCGGTGGAAACTCGGAAGAGATCTTGATAAGGAAATGTTTTAGTTCGGGATTATGGGAATCAGGAGCCAGTATCAATATTGGGGGGATACACATTGCCAACTGGTTAATTGGCCAGGTGCGTAATGAAGCACAGAAAGAGGATGAAATAGTAGCCTACGCCCATAAATTAGGTTTAAAACCAGAAAAGTTTATCAGTGCATTTAATGAAGTTCCGTTAATGTCCACCGATGATTTTAGAAAAATTGCCGAGGCTCTCTATGCTTTTGCCAACCAGTTATCCTCTCTGGCCTATCAAAATGTTCAACAAACCCGTTTCATCCGTGAAAGGCAGAAAGCGGAAAATGCGCTGCAGCGATCATTACAGGAAGAGGAAATAACCAACCAGGTTGTGAGCCAGCTTGTTGGTGCATCCAAAACTACTGAGATCTATCAAATTATTGGTGAAACAATAAAAAAACTGCTACCAAATTCTTATGTGGTGATTAGTAGTATTGAACCTGATAAAAAGGGCATGAGTATCTTAAAAACCTTTGGTTTAAAGAAGTATCGCCAGGAAATGGAGGGTATTCTGAAGATCAATCCCATTCCCACCAGATTCCCAGTGCACAATGGTTTTATCCCGGAAATGGATGATTTCTTCGCTGATCATCTTCAAGAATTAACCCCGGAAATCTACAATTTAATTTTTAAAATAATTTCTCCCCGGGTTTTCAGGAGGATTGAAAGACTGCTGGATGTGGGGAAATTTTATAATATAGGGTTTTACTGGAATAAACAGCATTATGGTGGTTTAACCATTGCCCTTCCAAAAAACCAGTCCCTTGAACATGAAAAAACAATAGAAACTATTGTGAACCAGGCCTCGATTGCATTACAACGTTCTTACGCAGAAAAGGCAATTAAGGAGTCTCTGGAAGAGAAAGAAGTTCTTTTAAGGGAAATTCATCACCGGGTTAAAAATAATATGCAGATTATCAGCAGCCTCCTGAACCTGCAGAGGCAACATGTATCCGGGGAAGAAACACGAGACGTTTTAAAAGAAAGTCAGGGAAGGGTTAAATCCATGGCCATGATCCATGA
>NZ_JARVXG010000034.1 GCF_029848115.1 Methanobacterium formicicum
GTAGTTCTAGGAATTGTGGCATGGTGATGGTGGCAGCGCCAATTCTTACTCTGTCTGGTAAGCTTTGTTGACTTTCAACATAAGTTCGTACATTGGATGCTGCAACTTTAATTTGATCTATGGAAAAATAAGTGGTTGGTAATGTTGGTTCTCCTGCTGCGTAGTTGCCAGTGTCGGGAACTGCATTTAGTTGTGTTGTGTTGTTTAAAATAGCGTTACTAACATAAGTGCTGTTATTAGAATAAGATAAATTGTGTTCTTCACTTGCAGCATGTACACAATTCACACTAAACAATGTTATCGCAAAAAATAGTGTTAATAACAATTTTCTGCTAATTTTACCCCCTCCAATTCCAAAATATTTAAATCAGACAATGATATTGGAATATAATGAAAGATTTATATTTCTTACAAATTTTAGGTGTGTTCTGATGAATTATGATGGTAATACACATCAATTATAATAATTTAATATTAAATATTTAATAATATATATATCTGTTGATTAAGAATTGTCAATTTAAACGTTTTCAGAGGTTTTTTTCTTTTTAGAACCTGTTCAAATTAAATTTATTATTTGAATATTTTTTCATCTTTTTTTAATTTTACAGTTGCTAAAAAATTTTTCAATTAGTTGGACCATTTTTTAATGTTTCAGGAGGATATCTTATTAAAAATGACATACTTACTTAAAATTATAACTAAAGCAATTATTAATCTGACTGGGAGGTTTTAGGAGGCTTTCTAAGCTAACATTTATTATTAATATTTCACCAGAACTAGCTTAAGATAAAAATAATATCGTGATTATAATAATAAGAATATGATATATGAATTATAGAATAGTAATTAAAAATAAGGATAAATTTACAAATAAAAGGCCCATATAATTAGTTTGAGGAAAATCAAAAGATCTAATTGAGAGGGCAGTTGTTGAATAGAATTATTATAATCTAAAATGTGAAATAATGAGTTTTCCACGAGTGGCCATCCTAATCCTAAACTGGAATGGATGGGAAGATACATTAGAGTGCCTTGAATCAGTATATCAAATTAACTATCCCGAATACAATGTAGTAATAGTTGATAATAATTCGGAGGACAATTCAATAAAAAAGATAGAAGATTACTGTGCTGGTAAAATAAAAGTCGACTCTAGTTTTTTCAATTATCAAAATAAAAATCCCATTAAGATTTTTGAATATTCCAGTACCGAACTTCAAAGTTCTAAACTCCCTGAGATGGATATTATAAATTCAGTTAAGCCTAACGAGAAGTTAATCCTTATAAAAAACCATGAAAATTATGGTTTTGCTAAGGGAAATAACATAGGGATAAGTTGTGCGCTTAAGAACTTGGATGCAGAGTATGTGTTACTGTTAAACAATGATACAGTGGTTGATAAAGATTTTTTAACTGAACTAGTGGATGTGGCAAAAAATAACGATAATGTTGGTTTTGTTGGGCCCAAAGTTTACATCTACAGTGATAAAAATACTTTACAGGTGGCTGGTGGGGCTCAGGTGGACCTAAAACATGGTGAAGTGGATGAAATTGCCTACCACCAGCGGGATGGAGGTCAGTTTGATCACTATCTAGAACCGGATTATATCGGTGGAACCTGTATACTATGTTCCCGGGAAGTAATAGAAGAGGTTGGAATGCTGGATCCCGGCTACTTTATGTACTGGGAAGATGCCGATTGGTGTTTTAGGGGCCGTAAACAGGGTTATAAATCAGTTTATGCCTTCAAATCTAAAATATGGCATAAATACGGGGCCTCCAGTGATACTCCCTTTAAAATGTATTACTTTACCCGGAACCGAATTTACTTCGTGAAAAAAAATAGTACCCGTGGGGAATTCTTCCTCTTTTCAATGTTTATCCTGGCTGTAACCCTATCTAAATCACTCCGCCAGTTGATACGTCATCATGATTTTAAAATGAGTTATGCTTATCTTAAGGGTTTTTTTGATGGAATAACCCTTTCTGTTAATTCAAAGGTTAAATTGTAAAATAATTAGTAATTATAATAAGATTTACTGGGGAATCATATGGAACCAAGACTAAAAATTGCAGTTTTTCACAATTTGCCCTCAGGAGGGGCTAAAAGAGCATTATATGATCATGTTAAACATTTAATCGATTCAGGCAACATTGTGGATGTTTTTATTCCTTCCACCGCTAACGAGGAGTATCTGCCACTTAACGAAATTGCCGCTAATGTTAAAGTTTATCCTGTACACAAGAATATTTCCAGTTACCTGTTATCTCTTATACGGTATCGTCTACCTGTGGGTGAGTTGAGTAATCTGGAGAATGCTCAGAAATTAATAGCCAACGAAATAAATGGAGGAGATTACGATGTTGTATTCTGTGAACAGGACCAATATTCCATGACTCCATTTATAATCCAATACATTGAAAAACCGGTTGTGTATTATTGTCAGCAGCCTTTAAGGCATGAAGAAGCTATCCTTAAAAAAATTGCTAAAAATAAATCGGGTATTAAGGACTACCTTAAAGGGTGGGTTTACCGTTACATTGATAATCGTTTTGTGGCTATTGATAAAAGATTAGCAGAATCTGCAAAGTACACTCTGGCCAATTCCTACTTTTCTCACGAGTCTATTTTAAAAACATATGGAATTAATTCTTATGTTTGTTATCTAGGGATAAATACAGAACTTTTCAAGCCAGTGGATGTTCTGGAAAAAGATATGGTATTATCAGTGGGAAGTTACATCTCCATGAAAGGTCATGATTTTATAATCCGGTCTTTAGCTTTCCTAGATCCTGAAATCCGACCTAAATTTGTTTTAGTAGCGAATAATGGTGATGATGAATGGAAACAGCATCTGGAAGAACTGGCAGAAAGTTTAGATGTTGAAATGGAAATTTTGACTTTAATTGACGATGATAGGTTGGTTGAACTTTATAACCAGGCCCGGTTGGTTCTGTATTCCTCCTACCTTGAACCCTTTGGACTGGTACCACTGGAATCTATGGCTTGTGGAACTCCAGTAGTCGCAGTTAAAGAGGGAGGGGTTAGAGAAACAGTCATCCATAATGAAACTGGACTCCTCACCGAAAGAGATGAGGAACTTTTTTCCAGTGCGGTAGAGGAGTTACTGCAGAATGAAAGTAAGAGATCCAGGTTTTCCAAAAATTCAGTGGAATTAGTTCGAAACCACTGGACACTTGCTGAGGCAGGAAAAAGATTGGATTGGCATTTGAACCGGGCTAAAAAATATTAAATAGGTAATTTAATTTCTAAATAATTTGGAGAATTTGAAAATGAATAACAATGACCCTCAGGTTTCCATTATAATTTTAAACTGGAATGGCTGGGAAGACACCCTGGAATGCCTGGAATCACTCTATGCCATCGATTATGAAAATTACAATGTAATTGTGGTGGACAACGGATCACAAGATGATTCATTGGAAAAGATCAGGGAATATTGCCAGGGTAACCTTAAAACTGAGTCACCATTCTTTAAGTATAACCTTCATAACAAACCAATTAATCTAATTGAATTGGATAAAGATGATGTTGGTAAAACCGAGATATCTGCCCGGGTTAGCACCAAATCCCCGAATCTTTACCTTCTAAAAAATGATAAGAACTACGGTTTTGCCGACGGAAATAATATAGGAATAGACTTTGCCCTAAATAATCTCCCCACTGATTATCTAATGCTTTTAAACAATGATACTGCTGTTGATACGGATTTGATAGGCCCTTTAGTTAAAACTGCTGAATCAGACCCTAAAATAGGTATGGTTGGCCCGAAAATTTATTCCTATGATCGCCCCAGTGAGATTCAAACCGTGGGATTCAGTATCAAATGGTCCCGGGGTGAAATTGTATCCATTGGTCATACAGAAAAAGATGAAGGTCAATATGATAAAGTAACCAATGTTGACTGTGTATCCGGCTGTTTAATGTTAATTAAAAAGGAAGTGATCCAGAAAATGGGAAAATTCCTGGATCATGAGTACTTTCTGTACTACGAAGATATGGATTCCTGTGTCCGCACTAGGAAATTAGGATATGAGATATATGTGGTGCCGGATTCAAGAATATGGCACAAAACTTCGTCCACATCCAAAAAAGCTGCCCAAACTGCAGGTTATTACACATCCAGAAATGTATTCATTTTCATGAAAAAGTACTCGCAAAAAAACCAGTATCGTTCATTTCTGGTTTACTTCTTTATTTATAAATTATGGTACTCTATAGGGCTCAACACAGTTTATTACAGAGATTTAAAAGCATTTATCCCCATATTAAGGGGTACCAGGGAAGGTTTAGCTTGGAAAAAGTAAAAAATCCATATTTTTCTTTTTTTCACTTTTTTACAAAGTTAATGGCCTTTTGAAAACCTTCAACCATATTTTTGTATGAAAAATTAGTTTCTACTATTTCTTTAGAAGACTTACCCATCTTTTCCCGCAATTCATCCTGGGACAGGATAAGTTTCATGGAATTATATAATGCAGTGGAATCCCTTTCCGGAACAATAAAACCGTTTTTCCCATCTTGGATCATATCAACTGCAGAACCCACGGCATCTGTGGCAATAACCGGGTTTCCATAGTACATGGCTTCATTAACCACAAAGGCCCAGGCATCAACCATTTCATGGGTTATGGAGGGGACAACGCACAGATCACTAGGACCATAGTAGTTTTTTAGGAGATCATTATCAACGTGGCCCAGGAAGTACACATCCCTATCAATGTGGAGATCTTTGGCCATTTTTTTTAATTCTTCTTCGTAATCTCCTTTACCAATAATAACCAGAACACTGTCACTAATATCCTTTTTTAAAGTAGAAAATGCCTTTAATAAGTATTCCACTCCCTTCTGTTTCACCAAACGTCCAACAAACAGTACAATTTTTTTGCCTTTAAAGGAAGGATATTCATTGTATAAATTACACTCATCTACTGGTTGGTCGGGGTAAGTTCTTCTTTCGGTGATTCCTTCTGGACTTTCAATGGAATGTCGTGAAATATTACTGGCATTGGGCATTAAAAATACCTTGGAGGGTGAAGCCCCTAAGTATATAACACATTCTTTTTGTTTTGTTCCGGGGAGGATAATGGCGTCAGATTTTCTAACAATTATCTGGGCAAAAAATTTAACCAATCTCCTTTTGGTGGTTTTGAGGTTCCAGTTCCAATCTTCAGTCCATAGTACGAATTTTTTTCTCCTCAACTTAGCAATGGCAAAATAAAGGGTGGTTTCGATTATTTCTGGTAGACTATCCCAGCTACCACCAACGATTATATCGTAATCTCCAGATGATTCTTTAATAACTCCAAAAGCAATTCCCAAATAATTTTTTAATATAGTATAATCCACATTTTTCATTCCTTCAATCTTATCATCTATTTCCACATCATATATCTCTTTAGACACATCTAAATGGGTGAAAACGAATTTAATAGGATAAATTTCGGATAATAAACTGAAAAATGGCCTACGGTACCACATGGCTGTGTTGTGGATAAAAACTATGCGGGATGATTCTGGATTCATTGTTATCAGTCCCATATCCGGGAATAGCCGTTATCGTAGATGATAAATTTCCCTATAAATAAGTTACGGAAATTGGTTATGTTTTCCTCTTCTTCCAGCTGAGTATACACAATACCCTTTTTAATATTCACATTCCATTCATAGATATAACCATGGGGTATGGTTTTATTGTCCAGGAACAACTGCTGGCTGATATTGTTAAACTGGATTCCACCTAACATCAACCTCTGGTGTCCAATACCATCGGTGTATATCTTCTGGTCTATTTTAGAATTGTTTAACCATTGGGCTCCCATTATTTCCTGATCGTATATAAAGTATTCACCACGGAGTTTCCCGTTGCTATCATAGTGGGGAGAATAGGGGGTTCCATAGAAATAGTACTGCAGGTATGTACTGCATGAAAAGAGGGATACCAGAAGCACAAATATCAATACATAGCTTAGGTTAACCTTCCTAAGTAATTTAGCAACTTCATCCAGGCCTATGATAAAGGCGGGGGCTAAAAATATCAAACTTTGCAGGAATATGCGGGGAGCACCGTATAACTTGGAAACCATGGGTACAATGATGAACATGATTAACAACAATATGAATAGGTATATTCCCAAAATAAAGCCAAAGTCCATTTTTTTCCGGTAATATTTGAATTTTAGGGTTATTCCCAGTAATCCCAGGAAAATAGCAAAAAATACCAGGTCGTTGGCAATTATACTCATGAGGTTGGGTAGGGATTTCACACCAATACCGAAGATAGCCAGCACCGATGCATCCCGGGAGTCAGCAGTTATTCCTGAGGCAGTACTGCTGCTGATCTGTTCCATGGATCCAGAACCTGCTGCCAACTGTATTCCGGCAAAAACCCCGTACCAGACCACCATAAATGCAAAAATCAATACTATAACATCAAAATTTTGGAAATTGATCTTCTTGTTTTTTAGATTTTTTAAATAAGGCACCAGACTCTTCAGGAAGGGTAACAGGATTATGGGTAGTAACAGGGTCAGTGCCACGTAGGCTGTGGAGTAATGGGAGATTATCATGGCCCATACTGAAATGATAAGCAATATTTTACGGGATTTATCGGATATTTCCTTATCAAACAGGATGAAAACAGCCAAAAAGAAGAACAAAAGTGCCACTAACTGGCGTGTACATCCCAGGGAAAGTATGAAGAAATTCTGGAACACTATAAGTAACGCCGCCAAAAACGCCTTATCCTTTTTGAAATATTTATTGAAGGTAAGATAAGCTACTAAAGGAACCAGTGAACCAATGAAGGCATAAATCGTCTTAAATATATATTCTCCGTTTATGTTACTTAAAACAGCGTATATTGTGGGGAGAATGGTGATGCTGGTACAGAGGTAGTAGGCGTTACTGGCGTTGGTTACCACATCCCAGAAGGCCTGGGAAAAGGTGATGTTAAACACGGCGTATTCATGGTGGACATCAATTCCAAAAATATGATTGGATGTTAATCCATTGAGTAAAAGCAGTGCCAGGCTTATCAACCAGATTGCCAGGGGATAAGTTGAATGGTGTGCTTTATTTTTAAAAATCAGAAGACAAGCCACGTAAATTGGAATTAAAAACAACATTACCAGTATGATAAAGTTGTACTCCATTTTATTCATTAAAAAGGTTCCAATGATGGCTAAGATGGGTAAAAGAATAGGGAATATAGCCAGGGTGATTGATTTATTTTCCAAGTTCATTTCCCAGTTAAACAACTGATCAAAGGTTAAATTCTTATTTTTCTTAAATGAAATCAGCATTAAGGCAAATATAATCAGATTTAATGAGATTAGAAGGGGAACTAATGTGAATGGCTTAATATTCACCAAGTATAAGAAGTTCAGGCCTAACCCGAAGAACATGAGGAAAGCTATGCTCAGGGCAAAGGTCAGCACTATCTTTTTAAGGATTTTTATTTTATGCAGGGGGAGTAGAGATAAAATTAAAAATCCAGGTACGGTAGTGAAAAAGACCACTCCCAAAACTTCTCGTAGGATTGGTATATTCAAAAATATACTCAGATCAGTGGCAATTAGTAAGCAGAACAAGGTAAAAATCAATTTATTCGCATCGTTACTGCCTATTTTCTTTATTATCTCTGTAATCATGGGACTCCTCTTATTTAGCAAGTTTTTGGTATTCTCTTTCTAGTTGTTTAATGTGCTTGTCCATGGTGTATCTTTGCACAGATTCGTATGTTCCTTGTTCTAATTTTTTCAGAGTTTCGGGTGAATCAATTAAATTTTCCAAGAGTTTCTGGAGTTCATTTACATTACCTGCTTCAAACAGGTAACCATTAAATCCATCTTCAATTAGTTCGGGAATTCCCCCAATTTTACTACCAATTACGGGGGTTCTGCAGCTGAAACTTTCATAAATAACCATTGGTGAGTTATCGTACCATATGGAGGGCACTACAGTTAAGTTGGCCTGTTGATACATTTTTATAAGTTCTTTTCCCTCAAGAAAGTCGTGGAATTTAATCCGATTATCATTTTCGGACATTGACTTTAATTTTTCGCTGCATAATCCTTTCCCTACAATATCCAGACGTATATTCCTATTTTCAATTTTCCTGAAGGCTTTTAAGAGTATGTGTACACCTTTATGTTCACCTAAATTGCCCACATAGAGTATATTCGTCTGGGAATAATCTTTTTCAAATTTTTCGTTGTCCTTTAACTCAATCCCCAAGGGGATTTTTTTAGATTTAACATCTTTAAAGAGACCATTTGATTTTAATTTATTTATGACGAATTGTGAAGGTGATATTAACAGATCTACTTTGTTCTTGGCTAGATGTTTTTGGATTTGATTGTAGATTTTACAAAGTGCCGATGGATTTTTGCAGATCTCTCCTGAACTATTTAATAAATTAGCCCTCATGCAAACCAGAGAATAATCATGGGTCGTGAAAACCAGGGGAATTTTCAAACTTTTAGCCGGTGCAAAGGAAGAAAGTGATAATCCTTTGAAGTTGTGAATATGAACAACATCTGGATTTTCTGTTTTCAATATGTTTTCAATAATTCTTTCATCGTAGGGGTTCCATAAATCTATTATATGCCATAATGGTTTGAGTAACATTGATTGGTTAGGATGATGGTAAATTTCGTAAAGATTTAAAGGTTTAACTTGGTAAATTTTCACGCCATTAATGATTTCCACATCATTTTCACTGAAAGGGGTGGTAATAACTATTACTTCGTGTCCTTTTTTTACTAGTTCCTCTGAAACTTTTTTAACACTTACTTCAGCACCACCCAATACATTGGGAGGATATAAATTTGATATTAAACAAATTTTCATTAAAGCACCCTTTCATAAAGATTTTCAGCCATTTCAGCAATTTTTAACCAAGTATATTTCTCTTGAACCAGTTTTCTTCCTCTTATTCCCATTTTTTCAGATAATTCATGGTTGGTTAACAGATCAACAATGGCCTGTGCTAATTTCTCCACATCCCTGGGAGGTATTATTATACCGGCATTAACCTCCTTCAAATCATCTGAAACCCCCACAATATCAGTACTTATCACTGGAGTTTCACAAGCGAGAGCTTCAAGGGCAACAATTCCAAAACCTTCCTGTTTTGATGAGATGGAAGGGAGTACAAAGGCACGGCATTTATTATAATACTCCACTATTTTTTCGTGGGGAATGAATCCATGGAATTCCACATTATTTTCTAACCCAAGATCCTTGGCCATTTTCTGGTAATAGTCCAGTAATTTTCCTTCTCCACCCACTACCAGTTTAACATCATTCACTTCTTCTTTGACAATTTTTAAAGATTTCAGTAGATAATCTAAACCTTTATACTGGTGGAATTCATCTAAAAGGCTCAGGAAAAATAGGGAATGGGCTTCTTTGGTCAAGTTCAGGGGTTTGAATTTCCTGACATCCACTCCATTGGGTATTACTTCAATTTTATCCTCATATCTCTTTAAATAAGGTGAGGACTGTAAATAATCTGGTTGAGTGATGATAATTTTTGAGGCATGGTTCAATAATAATTTCAGGGCAGTACTATTGTATAATTTAGCGATATGGTGAGCCGCCCCATTCCCAATGATATCATTGTGATAAGTAACTATCAATGGTTTATTTTTAAATTTTGATGCCATATAACTCCAGTCAGCACTCCAGGGAGTGGGGATGTGGGTGTGAATAACATCAAAATTTTCTTTACTTAGGGCATAGGGCAATCCCGGTGTTAAGTTGGTATTGGCTAGTTTCCCCAAGTAATTAATCCTCTTTACTTGGATACCCTCAATTGTTTCTTCCCTTGATGATGGGGGTTCATTGGCACATAAAACCCTTACTTGGTGTCCTTTTTTTACCAGTTCCTGGGAAAGATAGTAAACATAATTCTCCACCCCTCCAATGAAGGGATAAAACCTGATTGGAGTTTGCAGTATCTTCATAATTATCCTCAAATTTTTAATTTCAATTTTATTTAGTCTTTTGATTAAGTCTTTAGCATTTACTCATTAATGGATTTTTGATAATAAGCTTCAAGGTGGGATACAATTTCATTCCAGTCATATCTCCGGGCAGACTCAATACAGTTAGTCTTTAATTTATCCCTTTCTTTTAAGGCTTGATTTATTTTAAGTGCCATATCTTTTTCATGAGGTGGTGTTATAAATCCATTGACTCCTTCCTGTACCAGGTCAGCTGCAGCGTTCATGGAGCCTTCCACAACCACCACTGGAAGGCCACAGGCATTAGCCTCCACTACAACCATGCCAAAACCTTCCCTCTCCGATGGAAGCACGAAAACATTGGAAGCCTTCATGAAACCAAATAGATCCGAAACATTTTCCAGGAATCCCATAAATTTTACGTTGTTTAAAAGATCCAGTTCCTGAACCAATCCTTTAAGTTTCTCCATTTCGGGTCCATCACCAATTATCAGGCATTTTACATGGGGATTGTTTTTTTTAACCGTGGAAAGGCTGCGGATCAGTAAATCGACACGTTTTTCCTTTATAAGTCGGCCGGCGAAGATCAAATCCCATTCCTCATTTTTAGGGGAGATCTGTTCTATTTCCTTGAAATTGATGCCTGGAGGGATTACCGTTGATTGGTCAGTTCTTCTAATATTTTTAAGGTCCTTTTCAGTTTTAGGGGATATGCAGATTATATGATCACTGAGATGGTAGATTATTTTTTCCAGAACTTTACCAAAAAATCCCATGAATCCCAGGTAGGTATACCAGTAATCCCCCCAGACCTCCAGGGCAGTGATGATTAAGAACGATTTGCCCGTCAGGGAATGAAACTTGGCCGGGAAGCAGGAGAAGAAAGGAAACCCCTGACAGTCCACCACCTCGAACTTTTCTTTCCAGAGTAGGGGTGTTAATTTAAATGCAAATAATATGGCTTCACTAATGGATCGGCGGTTGTCGGTGTAAAGTTCTCGGGGTTCACCCACTCCGTGCAGGTGAATGCCATCCAAGGTAATATCCTTCTTTCCTTCTTCAGCCCACCACCATCCCCAAGAGTAACAATGTACTTCATGGCCTCTTTGAGCCATTCTAAGTGCTAAGTCATATACCCTTTTCTCAGCACCACCTTTAACCCAGGGATAGGCTGCATCGTAGACATAGGCAATTTTCATTTTTGAATGTACTCCAGAAATAATTGTTATTTATCTTTACAGCTAGCTTATTCTATTTTAACAACCAGATAGTAAGTAAATTTTGCTGATCTCGAGAAATAGGGGTGGTAGTTAATCCCCTTTATTTAACAACAGTAAACTTAAGAACATTCCGGAAAAAATGGTCTGGATACCTAACAGTGAGAGGATCATGGCCACCACTGTGGTTTGCACCTGGTATAGTGCACCAAAACCTCCGGTGCTCCAGTTGGAAATAACGTAAAGTCCAAGTATTATCCCTCCAGCCAGAAAGATGACACCTAAAAGCAGTTCCTTCTCTAATGAATGGTAACTCATCAATTTTTTCTTAATTCCAGAGCTACTGGAATAGCCGTAGGTTGCACCAAATGCTCCAAAGTAGAACCATGAAAGGAGCAACTGATATCCGGTTAATACTAGAATACCGCCCAGGATAAGGGAGTGCATTCTGGATATTCCTTGAATCCATACCAGCAAGGTTAGGGCGGCTCCAAAAATGAGAGCTATAACTCCGGGTATTAATAGGAATGGTCCCGGCCGGTAGAGCATCATAAAACGTAGATGTCTCCATCCATCTGAAAATGAACTGAGTTTTGATTCACCTTCGCGAGGGTAGTAGGTAATGGGGATTTCAGCAATTCTTAATTTTTGGCGGGACGCTTCGATCACCATTTCCGAAGCAAATTCCATCCCATTGGTTTTTAAATTTAGTTTACCCCATGCTTCTTTGGTCATGGCCCTCATACCACAGTGAGCATCGGAAATTCCCGTGTGGAAAAGCACATTTAAAACCCAGGTGAGAAAGGGGTTGCCTATGTATTTATGAAGGGCAGGCATTGCTCCGGGACGTATATCTCCCTTTAACCGGGAACCCATTACAAACTCGGCATCACCCTTTAAAATTGGTTGGATAAATTCAACCATTTCATCGAAGGGATAGGTTCCATCTGCATCTCCCATTACCATTATATCACCAGTGGCTTCCTTAAAACCGCGTAGGTAAGCATTACCATAACCACGGTTGGTTTCTAAAACAACCCTGGCTCCAGCTTCCGAAGCTTCTTTAGATGTGTTGTCAGTAGATGCATTATCCACAACTACTATTTCTGTTTCAAGTCCAATATCATTGAGTTTTTTGATGGGCACTGAACGAACAGTTTTTCCCACAATTCCTTCTTCATTCAGAGCGGGGATAACGACAGAAACTTTCATAGAATCACTTTACAAATATTAAAAAGATTATTTAACTTAGTTTTTTATGTTATATAATTTATACTCATCACATATTATATTTAAGTAATTTTCAATATATTTAATGATTTTGAGGTTCTCTACTACCAGTAATTAAATCACCATGATTAATAATCTATGGTACACACAATGAAATCATCATTTTCATAAACCTTAGTAGCGTAGTCTGGTTTTATTTCCGGGAAATTCTGGGTGATATTTTTACTGAAGTAGTATAATGAGAAGAACTCGGAATTAATGCTGCGCATATAAATGGGATTATCCTTATCTTCTGCTGGTAACACCAGATTCTTATCGTAAACCAAATACCCCACATTTATTTCTTTTAACCTTAACAACGGAGTATCAGTATGATTCTTAAGGGCATAATGTGCAAAACCATAACTCAGGGGCATACCAGCCTCAGTAGCCAGGAACATTCCGGTGAACTGGTTGGAAATAACCAAGGAACGGCTTTGGTTACCATTCTCCCGGAACCAGTTGGCCAGATCCACTTCTGAATCAGAAGGAGGAGCTATCTGCACCTTCCCAAATTCATTTTTAGCACTGTAAACGGCAATATCTGGATCAGTTACAGTTAGCACGGCACTTAACATGGAAATTGCCAGAATAACTACTAAAAATCCAGCCCGGATATTGGGGGATGAAAATCGGGGATATTTCCCGCTTTCCTGGTACTCTTTGATTTTACAGCAGCTAATTTTAATCCCGTACCCTCCCAATATGGAAAGGGGTATCAAAAGGTATATGAGAACCCGGTAGGTGATAACATTAACTCCTAACAAGTAGGCGTTACTCAGGATGATCATGACCATGATCCAAACCAGGATCAGGTTATCCTTTCTGCGGTGGTTTTTAAGGGCAAACACAGCGCCTATTACTGAAAATATTAGTACCAAGACTCCTATGTTTCCCAGGTAACTGTAAATCCCCAGAGAACGGCTATAATCTAATGAAGTACTCATACCAGTAAGTGCACTTATTCCCTGTTGCATTATGGTTTGTAGAAGTTCGGGAGCGAAGATCTGGAGGGCAACAACTCCGGCAATAACTATACCCATAAGCAACAGGAAGAAGGACACAAAGTTCCCCAGAACCTTAAAATCACGGTAAACCACCAACTCCATAAGGGTAATGGTGATAATGGTCAGACCCAGACATAAAGTAGCTGCCTGATGAGTGCCAATCACTAAAATAAATAATAACCCACCTAAAATGGCCATTTTAAGTTTTTTATCCTGTATGGATCGGTAATAAAGGTAAACAGCCAGGGGAATGAAGATAAGGGCCAGGTTTTCTGGCAGGGCCAGAATCATCCTCTCCACCAGCATGCTGGATAGCATTAGAAATCCAGCACCAATTCCGGCTATTTCCCCGTATAATTTGTAGGCTACATAGGAAACAGATAGAACAATGGCCATGGCCAGCAAAGGCTGCAGTAAACGGGCAACCTGGAAAAAGTCAATTCCCAGTCCGGTGCCCATGGCGGCAATTAAAAAATGGAATAATGGAGGATAACCTATCTTTTGACCCACTGGAGCATTTAAGAGTGGATTTATGAGTGTGAAACCATAATGGGCGTAAACCTGTGCATACTGCACATGGTATATTATATCCCATCCCAGTGGCCACTGGTACTTCAGGGTGGGGATTAAGGCAATAATTAAGGCCGCAATAGCAGGTATTAAAATTAAATACTTTCTACTGTTAATTGAAGTGTGATCCATATAATTTCACCGTAAAAATATCATTGTAATAAATACCGCAAATTGAAATCATCAACCTTTAAATGGGGGTTGGTGCTAAATGGAATCCGATATTGGCATCTGCCTATTGTTTTTTTTATCTACATATCTTAAATCATTACCTTTATTTAAAAGTTAAAGATGTCCCCGGTAAAACAGGATGTAGGCCAGTATCATCAGGATTATCGCTCCCACTAGGGCAAGGGAGACCATACTTTTATCATTACCAAATACAATTGGTATGGGACCTATTAAAATTACCCCGCCCGTGCTGACCTTACTATTATCGTTGCTATCAGTTTTTCCTGATGATAGGAAAGTACTGCCTATGAATATTAGAAGCATACCCACAACTACGGCTACTATGCCTATTAAAATGATTGTTTGTCCTTTGATCATCTTTTCACTTTTATTTTAGGGATAATAGAAATTTGGTTGAATATAGTTGCCTTTTATCCTTAAAGTTGTTTTAAATATATATGTTTAGTCCCTATTTTAATTAGTCATATTAGCTCTCATAAATTCTAAGGGAATAAATCAATTTTTTATTAAAAATTAGACTATATTTTGGAGCGATACTCCTTTTTTCCCTTTATTTTACGTTTTTCAACAAGTTCAAGGGACAGCATCAATTCTATACATTTTTGCAATTCTTCTAATTCAGCAAAAATAACAACATCTGTTTCAGATTCAAGCATATTCTCCTGACAGGATTCAGATGATTTTAAGATATTTTCCAGGCTCATCCATCCACCATTCTTACAAAGGACATTGTGAACATCCATTAGGTGGTGAAGGTTCCTTTTTAATGGTCCTTTTACTTCAATTTCCTGAATTTCTCCCTTTATCTCCCGGGCCAGTCCCTGTACACTGGATACTTCATTGGGAGGAACCACTAAAATAACCTGAATTTCTTCGGATAAAAAGTAGTTTCCCCGGCTGATATGAAGGTGGTTTTCCTGGAATAACAATCCTCCCACATCATCCACGTGCTCAGCTAGGAGATCGAACTTGTGCACTCCACCACTAAAATGTAATATTCTGTACATTTTTAACCCTGTATATTAGATCGTTCGGGTCAGTATAAAATTTCTTGGTTGTTTATTCAATAAAATATGGGCATTGAATTTTCACATGGAGAATAGGAATTATACTTAAAGGCCAGATAGAAGTAAATCAGTAAATTTTAAGAGGTTTTTTTTTGATGGATTAAAGAACAGAAGTTATGCAAATGATAATAAGTGTAAAAACATGGGGAGTGGTTTAAGATGATGAATCATTTTTAAAAAGAAATAAAAAAATAAAAAAGTTGGTAATAAAGGAATAGGAAAGTATTCTATTAAAACACATTCCCTGTACCTTTAATATTCTTTCGTCCATTGTATTATTGGTTTTTTTCACCGATATTAGTTCCACTAATTATACATGAACTGTACAAACACTTATCCCAATATTCTATTCAACTAGATTCCTATTGTTTTGAGTTATAATGCAAATGATGTTAATATCAAACGTTATCACCATTTAGAATGGTAAACTGGTATAGTAACCATGTAAGGTATAAGTTCCAGTATTCCAATTGTTGATAACTCCCAGTTGGTTCCTGGAGCTAGTTGCATCAGCAACTATCCATTGACCATTAACATAAACATTTGCCCAAACATGCCCATAACTACCACTGCTAAATTGGCAGTATCCGTGTACGTATCTAGCAGGTATTCCCACTGATCTTAGCAGAGCAATTAACAAATGGGTTGTGTCCACACAGTTACCTCCTCCAGCGGTTAGAGTACCTACTGCGCCTTTTTGAGTGTTATAGTAAAATTGATAGTCAATATTATCTCTAACCCAATTGAATATGCGTTGGGCGGCTTCGTAGGGTGTACTAGCTCCTGATGTAATACTACTAGCCAAGGCAATGATACGTGAATCAGTGGATTGACAATTGCTGGTAGGAACAATATATTGCTCGAAACCAGCCGGTAATTTATAAATAACCAAGAACCATGGTTTCATTGCTGCGAAGTCGGCTTTGTTTCCGCTGGTGTTGTAGTAGTCGAGGATCATGCTGTACAT
>NZ_JARVXG010000035.1:0-15000 GCF_029848115.1 Methanobacterium formicicum
AATAGAATTAAATAAAATAGAATTAAATAAAATAGAATTAAATAAAATAGAATTAAATAAAATAGAATTAAATCATGGTAGAGGCACTTTATGTGTCGAGAATAACCTGTAAAGTGCAGCCAGATTTATCTTCAGTGATCTCCATTAAATGGAAGGTGACCGCCTTAACCTCATCCCTCACCTCGTGTGTTTCCTGGTGGAATTCTTCTCCCCACACCTCCCCCTGTAATCGGAAGGATTCTGGTCCCTCCTGGTTTATGTTAACCGAGAACTTGGAGAAAACCAGTCCCTCATAGTCATGTAAAAATAGCAATTCACTGAGCCAGTCATAAAGGAGGGCCTTTTTATCCTCAGATTCCACCATAACCTCTCTTTTAATGGTGGGCTTTATCTGGGGGGTGTCCGTCATTACCTCGAACATGGCCCGGGCCGCGTTCTGGAAGGCCTCTTCCAGATCCATACCATGGGCCCGGAATCCCACATCGGCAGTTACATCAAAAAATTCAAACTTTTTTAGGGTTTTATTCTCTGCTTTATTATTATCCACTGATCTAACTCCTTTTTGAAAAAATTTAAACAGGCCTTCTCAGGCCACTTCCCGGGGGAACTCTTCCCTCACTTTTTTAGGTTCCAGTCCCCGGCCCAGTTTCTGGGCTATTTGCTGGTAGTATTCCTTGGTTTTAGGGGTGGTAGAGGGGTTAATTTTCTTCAAAGCCTCTTTGAAATGGCGGTAAGACACTTTCTGAATATTCATATCTTCATGGAGTGCAATCATACCTGCCTTACGACAAAGAACTTCAATATCTGCCCCAGAATAACCTTCTGTCTTTTTGGCCAGTTCTTTAAGTTTAACATCTTCATCCAGTGACATGTGTCCAGTGTGAACCTTTAATATTTCTTTTCTGGCATTTTCATCTGGGGGTGGCACCAGTACCACTTCATCGAACCGCCCGGGACGCAGGAGTGCCGGGTCCATGAGGTCCGGTCGGTTGGTGGCTCCAATTACCACCACTCCCCGGAGTTCCTCCAGGCCATCCATCTCCGAGAGGATGGTGTTGACCATACGTTCGGTGACTCGGGGTTCACCGGCAGCAGATCCCCTTATTGGAGCTATGGCATCAATTTCGTCAAAGAACACAATACAAGGTGAGGCTTGTTTGGCTTTTTTGAATATTTCCGCGATTTTCCGTTCAGATTCCCCGAACCATTTGCTCAGTATTTCTGACCCCTTAACCGAGATGAAGTTAGCCTGGGATTCTGTGGCCACTGCCTTGGTGAGCATTGTTTTCCCGGTTCCCGGGGGTCCGAAGAGTAGGATGCCCTTGGAGGGTTGTATTCCAATGCGCTGGAAGGAAGAGATATTGCTCAGGGGCCATTCCACCACTTCCTTTAAGCTTTCCTTGAGTTCATCCAGTCCCCCTATATCTTCCCAGTGGACGTTGGGTACTTCAATGAACACTTCCCTTAGTGCAGAGGGGTTGATGGATTTCATGGAATCCATAAAATCGTTGCTGGTGACGAAGAGTTTTTCCAGAATTTCCGGATCAATACGCTGCTCCTGCAAATCTATATCGGGTAAAACTCTCCTTAAAGCATGCATAGCTGCTTCTCGACAGAGTGCTGCCAGGTCCGCTCCTACAAATCCATGGGTGGTTTCAGCCAGCTCGTTGATGTCCACGTCATCAGATAGGGGCATAGCACGAGTGTGTATTTCCAGTATTTCAATCCTACCGTCCCGGTCGGGTACGCGTAGTTCTATTTCCCGGTCGAATCGTCCGGGTCTGCGGAGGGCAGGGTCCAGGGCATCGGGCCGGTTGGTGGCCCCAATGACAATTACCTTTCCCCGTTCTTTCAATCCATCCATCAGGGCCAGTATCTGGGCCACCACTCTTCGTTCAACTTCACCCGTGACTTCCTCCCTCTTGGGGGCAATAGCGTCAATTTCATCTATGAATATCACGGTGGGGGCATTTTCAGCTGCTTCCTCGAATATTTCACGGATCTTTTTTTCTGCTTCTCCCACAAATTTGCTCATGACTTCCGGCCCGTTGATGGCCACGAAGTTGGATCCGCTTTCACTGGCCACTGCCTTGGCCAGGAGGGTTTTCCCGGTACCTGGTGCACCGTGGAGGAGTATTCCCTTGGGAGGGTCTATTCCCAGACGGTCGAATATTTCGGGGTGGCGTAGAGGGAGTTCGATCATTTCCCGGACCTTGGACATTTCCTTTTTAAGTCCACCCACATCATCGTAGGTAACATCCGGAACCTTTTTCTCCATGACCTCCACTGCCTCGGGCCGGACTTCAACCACGGTGCTATCGTTGATACGTACCAGTCCAGCCGGGCTGGTTGAAACCACCGTGAATTTTATTTCACCCAGTGAGAAGGGGGTGGTGGCTTCGAAAAATTCCCGGAATATGTCTTCAGAACCAGGAAATTCCCTCAGGGTTTCTTTGGTTCGGCGTGGAGAAACCAAGGCCAGAACATCTCCCCTGGTTACTGCCCGACCCATGAGGTTTCTTTTGATGATGTCTCCCGAGGCCATGATGCGCATGCCCTTGGCTGCCGGGGCAATGACCACCTTACTGGCCATTCTGGGTTGTGTTTTGCGGATGGTGATCATCTCGCCAATGGAGGTCCCGGCATTGGAACGGGTTAATCCATCCATGCGTATTATTTCCAGTCCCACATCGGCAGGATAAGAATTCCCGGCAATGGCCCCGATGGTTCGTTTACCAATTATTTCCACAATGTCACCGGGAGCTGCACCAATTTTAGTCATCAGTTCATGATCTATCCGTACCATTCCCTTGCCTACATCCTGCTGTAGTGCTTCAGCAACTCTCAGTTCTATTTCACCACTATCCGGCAATTTAATACCTCCAAATAGTTAAAACAATCTGCAAATTAATTTATTCAACTGTGGTTGTGTGTTTATTACTTTCTGTGGGTTTATCTATGGGTGAGATGATTTAAATTTTTTATTGATCCTAAAAATCCCCTGAACTGGATAATTTACCAGTTAATTCATTCATTTTTAGTTCATTTATTTTTAGTAAGAACTGGGATGAATCTCATCCCACTGTCTTCAGTACCCGGGGATTACTTTTCAGATGCTCTCTATCTCTTTCCTTAAATACGTTATAAGCCTCATTCTTTAATAAAGGAGGCATAACATGCAAAAAAGTTACAGAAGTAATTCAATTCCAGATTTAAGAAGAAAAACTCAGTACAGGGATGAAATAGATTTACGCTACCTGGGTATGCGCTACTTTGTTCCCATGATCATCATGATAACCATAGTCCTGGTCAGTGCCATGATGGTGGCCGCAACCCCCAACTCCAATTTCCCATCCAATATTTAATCAGAACCACAAAATACAGAGATTTAGTATAAGTAACCAGAAACCATATTACTTTTTCTAATTTCAGTGTTTATTTCTAACATGGGAACAGTACTAAGTCAATTAATTAATCCCTTCCCTCTAAGTAAATCAATTACCCTCCTTAAACACTAAGATCTCACCGGAAGATTCTCTGACAGCTTAATTAAAAGTCCAGTATTCTACTAATCTCTTCAGCGCCAAAACGGAGTATTATCAGACGGGAGTTACCCCTGACTCCTTTACCAGTGAATCTGGTATCAATTAATCTTACGAATTCCAGTTTTTTAAGTGCCCGGTCAAAGGAGGCATAACTGATTGAATTTCTGGAGTGTGAATCTTTTTCTCCAGGTTTAGTTTCATCTTTAAGAAGTTCATAAAGGTCTCCTGCAGTTATATCCGCTTCAGCTTTAACTATCATCCTCAACAGATTCTTTTCATCCCCGGATAATTTACTTATGGTATCCTGAAGATGATGGGAGTCAAAGTCTTGCATGGCCCGTTGCAGGTGTTGTTTTTGAATAGTTCGGGAGGCATCAGCCTCAGCAAAATTCCCACTGGTACGTAAAAGATCAATACCCACCCTTAAATCCCCGGTAGACAGTGTAACCTCGGTAATTTCATCTAATAATTCATCAGATAAAACAGATGGATAAAAACCAACTTTAACCCGATCGTGGAGTATGTCCCTGATCTCCTGGAAAGTGTAGGGATCAAACACTATCTCTTGAGGTATAAAGACCGAACTAACATTCTTATCCAGCATGTACCGGAATTCTATGTCGGATATTATGGCAAAAACACCGGTCCGAACCCCTGGAAATACTTCATGAGCCCTTAATATGTCATAAAGTATTTGGTTGGCATTTTTACTGTAAAATAAGTGGTTGATATCGTCCAGGGCCACCACCAGGGCTTTCCCTTCATTGGCCAGTTTTTTCATTATCTCCCCGTAGATACGGGAGAAGGGAACACCAGTTTCTGGAGGGACATGACCGAATATATGCTGGTAGATCTGGGAGAAAATGTTAAAACGGGTGTTATAAAGTTGACAGTTGACATAGGCACAGACCAGTTTTTCGGAACGGCCCTCTACCATTTCAAAGATTTTATGAATGGCAGTGGTTTTACCGGTGGCTGGAGAACCCATAACCACACTATTAACTGGTTTACCGCCCTTTAAAGCTGGCCTGAGGCATAGTGCCAGGGCTTCCATCTGTGATTCGCGGTGAAGATAGTTCTCAGGAATATAATCCGGATTGAATGCAGTTATGTTCTTAAAAAGAGTTTCTTCGCCCATTAAAATATCTTCCACACGTCCTGGCATGATCTTACCCCAAAATGTATTCCCTTAACTTACGTTCCTTACTATTCATCATTAACCTATTCTTCCATAAAAAATATTCCAATGGATCACCACCGGGATAAATCGGCAGGATTTAGGGTTTTCACACCTTGAACTTCTTCCCCACCAGAAATATTTAAAAACTGGACTTGGGTATTGGCAACTGCCCATTCCACCAGTTTTTTAGCCCATTTGAGTTTTTTCTCCTTCACCGAGTCGGCAGGGCCATCCTCCTGGTCTGGTCGGGAGTAATGGGTGACTGTTTTCCCGAAATCCATACCGGAAAGAACGATGACCTGTGCCCCCAAAGCCATGGCCAGGAAAACACAGCGATCCCCGTCGGTGAATCCCCCAAAATTGTAAACACTGGCCAGTGGTTTGCTCTGGGTGGTTCCCATGATATTTACGAGTTGTGGTGTGTATTTTTCCACCTGTTCCCGGTTATTTCCATGGGCATGAACCACCATCAGTGCTCCCTGCTGATTAGCAGTTATTATGTCATTCATCCGCCCGTCAAGGTCAGTTACCACTATATCTGGCACAATACCATCTTCTAGTAAGGCGGTTGTGGCACCATCAGCCGCTATGAAGGTGAATCCATCCAGATCCATCTTCTTCAAATCAGCCAGATTGGGTTTCAGTGAAGGGCCTGCTCCAAAAACTATGACTTTGTCCTTGATATCAATATCCTGTGGAGTTAAAGAACCAACATCATCCAGTATGTTGTTCAATATCTCTGCAGAGAGCTCATCATCATCCCTTTTGAATCCGAAGTCTTCTAGGATGAGCTGGTACCATTGCATCCATAGGGTCAGTTCCATATATAAGGTATATCATTAGTATATACATAATAAAGTTTGGAGGATATTTTTCAAATTGGAGTTGAACAAGATGGATGAAACTTTACTGATGATTCCCGGACCCACCCGTGTGGCACCCAGGGTCCTGAAGGCCATGTCAGAAAACATTGTTAACCACAGAAGCGCCCTTTTCGGTGAAATACTCACTGAAACCAACCAGATGATGTCTGAAGTATTTCAGACTGAAAATCAGTCTTACCTTATCACTGGCTCCGGAACGGCAGCCATGGAGGCCGCCCTGGCCAACACCATCAGTAAGGGAGACCGTGTCTTAAACATCGTCGGTGGTAAATTCGGACAGCGATTCATGCAGATCACCGAAACCCACAAAGGTATTCCAGTGCAGCTGGAAGTAGAATGGGGACACGGTGTTAACCCTGATGATGTACGTTACATCCTGGAAGAGGAAGAAGATATTAAAGCCGTGACCATTGTACACAATGAAACCTCTACTGGTGTAGCTAACCCCATTGATGAAGTGGGTAAGATATTGAAGGATTATGATGCACTTTACATTGTTGATACTGTTTCCAGTTTAGGTGGAGATGACGTATTCGTGGATGGATACGGAATCGATATCTGTGTCACTGGCTCCCAGAAGTGTCTGGCTGCACCTCCAGGTATTGCTGCCGTTACTTTCAGCGATGATGCCTGGGATGTGGTGGATAAAACTGATAATCAGACTTACTATCTTAACATGAAAAAATACCGGAAAAGTGGAGATGCAACCCCACCCGAAACCCCTTACACACCGGCAGTTTCACTGATCTATGCCATGCAGGAAGCATTACGGGTGATCATGGAGGAAGGTCTGGAAGAAAGGGTCAGAAGACACAAACTCGCCGCTGAAGCCACCAGAAATGGTGTTAAAGCCCTGGGATTAGATTTATTCGCCCAGAAAGAAGTGGCCAGTAACACCGTAACCTCAATCAAGATGCCGGAAGGCATAACTGACAAGGAACTCCGGGGTACCATGAGGGAACGCTACCGAATCGAACTGGCCGGAGGCCAGGACCATCTTAAGGGTAACGTGTTCCGTATTGGTCACATGGGTAACATAACCCACCGGGAGATAATCAGTACCATTGCCGCCCTGGAAATGACCATGCAGGGACTGGGACTGGATGTGGAGATTGGATCCGGTGTGGCTGCCGTGGCAGACACTTATTTAGAGGTGTAACCCTAAATAAACTATTAATTTATTTTTTTTAATTTTATTTCTCTTTTTATTTTAATATTAAAGCAATAAGAGTTGTATTCATCTTTATTTTTAAGTTTAAACTTTAAAATTAGGATTTAAAATTAGGATTTAAAAACTAAGAATATTGAAAATAAGGAATAGTGAAAAGAATGAATAAAAAAGGAGGGACTAAATAACCTCCCTGATAACTCCGGCAATGGTCTTAAGTAGTATGGGTCCATCCATCCAGACCTGTTTGAGTATGTAACCCGGTCGGAGGTAGAAGTTCCGGAAGGCCCTGTACTGCAGTTTTCGGAGTTCTTCCAGGGAACAGTCCACCGTGTCCAGGACCGGTGAGATCAGGGTGTATTTAGACCAGTCCTTCACCTTTATAAGGTTTTTTTCAAATGATTCTTTGTAGAATCTGGTTCCGGGGTAGGGTGTGGCCAGCGAGAAAACTGCGTAGGAGGGGTTGAGTTCCCTTACGAATTGCACCGTCCTTTTTATACTGTCCTTGGTGTCCCCTGGCATCCCCAGCACCACTGAGGCTATGGTGCGGATTTTATGTTTCTTAGATAGCTGGAATGCTTGGCGAATCTTGTCAATGGTGATATTTTTGTTGGTGGAGTCCAGCATCTGCTGGTCTGCAGATTCCACTCCCATAAATATGGTTATGCAACCGGCTTTCCTCATCTTCTCCAGGAGATCATCGGATAGGGTATCCACCCGGGCAGTGCATCCCCAGAACACATCCAGCTCCCGTTCCTGGATCTGGTCACAGATGGCCTCTACCATACGGTGGTCCAGGGTGAAGGTGTCGTCCATGAAGGCAATGGTTCCCACTTGGTGATCCCGTACCAGATGTTCCATTTCATCCACCACATTTTCTGGTGAACGCCTTCGTAATTTAGGGCCATGGAGGGCGGCAGAGGCACAGAAAGAACATTGCATGGGGCAACCTCGGCTGGTGATCATGGTGGCCATACCGGTTTTCATGTTGAGCATCTTGTAATGGTCCATGGGCAGCAAATGCCGGGCCGGGAATGGCAGAGCATCCATATCAGTTATGAGGGGGCGGGGTGGGTTCACCTGACCTTTCAGTGCCAGTCCCCTGACCGGGGACAGGTCTCCACCGGATTCCAGGGTTTGCACCAGTTCCAGCATGGTGTACTCCCCTTCACCCATCACCACCACGTCCACGTAATCCTTTTCCAGGATCTCCTGGTAGTTGAAGGTGGGATGGTAACCTCCCATAACCACGGTGGTTTCTGGGAAAACCTTCTTTACTATTTGTGCACTTTTCTCAGCCTGTTTTACGGTGGGAGTTAAGGCGGTGATGGCCACTACTTGGGGGGAGGCTTCTTCCACTGCTTTTTCCAGATCTTCCCAGGTCATCTCCAGTGCTGAGGCATCAATGATACTCACATCATGACCGTTTTCTTCTAAAACTGCTGCCATGTATGATATTCCCAGTGGGGGAGCTACTACTCCAATGAATTTGTATTTAGAGTTAGTTTGAGGGGGGTTTATGAACGTCACTTTCATTTTATCATCTTTAGTTTTTCTTAGGTTTGATCAGTATCCACTACTGATTAATTAACTGAAATCTTTAGGGGTATCATCTGAGGATATCTTTGGATGGATATCTATAAGGATAAAAATCATCGGCACGCACCGATCCACTTTAGATAAAGTGCATCAGCCAGTGATTATTCCCTCAAGAGAGTTCCATCTTACCCTCTTTTTAACCAATAAAAGTTGAGAAAATAACAGTGGTTGTAATTGATAGATATTGGTTAATAATCCTTTATTTAAGGATTAAATCCATATTTAGGGATTATTTTATTTGTAAATGGTGTAATGGGTAAAAATATTAAAATTGAAATAAAGTTATTCAAAGTTATGATATACTGAACTTCTATATAAATGTGATAGCTGATCTGAAGTTCCGTCAGTTATGAGAATTAGTTTAAAGTATTATTACTACTTTAAACTTCTTTGATCATGGCAGCTACAGTCTTTAGAAGTATGGGGCCGTCCATTCGGACCTGTTTCATGAGATAAACTGGTCGAAGGTAGAATTGTCGGAATGCCTTTTTTTGCATCTTTTTAAGCTCATCCAGGGAACAGTCTACTGTCTCCAGAACTGGGGAAAGGAGTGTGTATTTGGACCAGTCCTTGACTTTGATGAGATTGTCCTGCACTGCTTCCTGGTAAAATCGGGTCCCAGGGTAGGGTGTGGCCAAGGAGAAAAGAGCGTAGGAGGGGTTCAGTTCCCGGACGAATTTAATAGTTCTTTCTATGCTTTCCTTGGTGTCTCCTGGCATTCCCAGGACCACGGAGGCTATGGTGCGTATGTCGTTTTCCCGGGAGAGTTTAAAGGCCTGGCGGATCTTGTCAATGGTTATCTGCTTGTTAACCCGGTCCAGTTGCTGCTGGTCCGCAGATTCCACCCCTAAAAATAGGGTGATGCAACCAGAATCGCTGAGTTTCTGGAGTAGTTCATCGGAAAGGGTGTCTGCCCGCGCTGTGCATCCCCAGTAAGTGTCCAGATCCCTTTTTATTATCTCGTCACAGATTTCAGCCACCCGGCTTGGTTTCAGGGTGAAAGTGTCATCCATGAAGGCGATCATGCCCGCGTCATGGTCCTTGATGAGGTGTTCCATTTCATCCACCACATTCTGGGCAGATCTCATTCGCAGTTTATTGCCATGCAGGGCGGCGGAGGCACAGAATGAACATTGCATGGGACATCCTCTGCCCGATATTAGGGTGGCAGTGTGCAGTTTCATGTTCAGTATCTTGTAGTGGTCCATGGGCAACAGATGACGGGCCGGGAATGGTAGTTCATCAAGATCTTCAATGAGAGGTCTTGGGGGTGTTACCACATCCTGGTAGGCAATTCCTTTAACATTTTTAAGGTCGCCTCCTTCCTCCAGTGTTTGCACCAGTTCCAGCATGGTGTACTCCCCTTCACCCATTACCACTAGATCCACGTAATCCTTTTCCAGCATTTCCTGGTAGTTAAAAGTGGGATGATACCCTCCCATAACCACTGTGGCCTGAGGACAGGTTTTCTTGGCTAGTTCCGCAGTTTGCAGGGCCTTGTCAATGGTGGGTGTGAGGGCAGTTACTGCCACCAGCTGGGGGGATACCCTTTTGATCTCCGATTCCAGAGTTTCCCAGCTCATTTCCAGGGCTGCAGCGTCAATGATCTCCACAGCAATATCATTTTGTTCCAGGACTGCGGCCATATAAGCAATACCCAGTGGCGGGGCTACTAAACCTATGAATTTGTATTTTGAATTGAAATAGGGGGGGTTAATAAGAAGTACCTTCATTTAATCACCTGAAAATGTAAAATATTCCAATAATTCAACCAGGGAGGGGGATGTCTTCATTTTCATTAATTTTTATCTCTATAAGTACTGGTTTATTAAGTTTTACTGCCTTCTGCACAGCAACAAAAACATCACCTGGAGAATCCACCATTAAGGCCTTTATATGATATGCTTCGGCCAGTTTAACAAAATCAGGGTTTTCCAGTTCCACCTGAAATGATCCTGAGTAATATAAGTCCTGCCACTGCCGGATTATTCCCAGGGACTGGTTGTTTAAGAGGCAGATGGTAATGGGCAGATCCAGTTCAGCGATGGTGGCCAGTTCCTGGCTGTTCATCTGTAATCCCCCGTCACCCACCACTACCACCACGCTTTTAGAGGGACGTGCCAGGCTTACTCCTACTGCAGCAGGGACTCCATAACCCATAGGTCCAAATCCACCAGAAAATATGAGTGAAAATGGTTCTCTGGCTTTAAGGAGCAGGTTAACCCAGGTGGTATGGCTTCCAGCATCATTGACCAAGATTGAATCCCCCATGGCATCTAAAATCTCCTTTATTGCCCTTTGTGGTTTTAGGGGAATTTCTTTAAAGTCAGTTTCCACTTCGTGAGTTTTCCCATAGGACTGTATTTCTTCTAACCATTTATCAGTGTTATCTGGGCTTGATTCTTTGATTTTATCCAGGAATTCTTTAACATCGCCCTGTATATTCACATCACCCCTTAAAACTCCTTCATCCAGGTTCACCTGAATTAGGGTTCCTGATCCCAGCCCTTTCCGGGTCCTTTCGGATAATCGGCATCCTAAGGCCAATATCAAATCTGAACTTTTCCCGGCAAAGTTAGCTGCTTCTGTACCCCTCAATCCAATCAATCCTACAGAAAGGGGATGCTCTTCACTGATGACTCCCCGGGCAGGGTAGGTGGTGGCCACCGGGATCTGGTTTTTTTCAGCGAAGTTTTGAATATCCCGGGTTGCCTGGGACCATATCACCCCGGTCCCAGCTAGTATTAGTGGTTTCTGGGATCTTTCCACCATCATCCTGATCCTTTCTAACGCACCCCAATCAGTTTCCCGACCTGTTTCTACCCCCATTTCCAGTAAAATGGGGTCAACTTCTTTCTGGAGAATATCTTTAGGGAAATTCAGATGAATTGGACCGGTTTTACCAGTTTTAAGGTCTGAAATCGCCTTTAGGGTGATGTTAATTCCTTCTTCCGGATCGGTTACCAGGTGGCTCTGGAGGGTAATGGGACCGAAAACTGAGTTTAGATCCACATCCTGGAATACGTTTTCACCCTTTAACTGCAGGGGAACGTCTCCAGTGATTACCAGCAATGGTACTGAGTCCTTGTAAGCTGTGGCCACGCCCATTACCATGTTTAATGCCCCGGGTCCTGCGGTGGCAACACAAACCCCCATATGGTGTGATGCTCTTGCATATCCATCAGCAGCGTGGACTGCACCCTGTTCATGGCGGGTTAAAATGTGTTTTATGGTAGATTTTTGGAGTGCCTGGTAAAAGGGGAGAATTTGTTCCCCAGGATAACCGAAGATGAATTCAACCTGTTGTTTCTCCAGTATTTTAACCAGTGCATCGGCCAATGTAATCTTAAGAGCTTCCATGATTAGATTATGGGTGTTTCCACTATAATTAAATATTCCCCACGGAGGAGGTACGGTTTCCCCGAGTCCACTGGCCCCGATTATACCTTGAAAAAATTTATGACCGTGGTTTAACATAATTTAGAGTGTTAATTAGAATAAAAGTTAAGGATAAAAATATGATTACAGTGGATTAATTCCATTGTAAATGAGATTACATAGATATAATAGGGGTTTAGAGGAGGGTTTGATATTTCCAGCGGATTAGAAGCCTTACTCCATGAAGGCAGGTTGTTCCCACCAGGGAAAGATTTAGCAGAAAATAGCAACATCCAAAAATGGATGGAACGCTACGGCATAAAGGATTACGATGAACTACTCCAGCGGGGGCGTGATGACCCGGAATGGTTCTGGGATGAACTGGCCCGGGAATTGGAATGGTTCCAGCCCTATAAAAAGGTCTTAAAATGGGATCCTCCCCATGCAGAATGGTTCGTTGAGGGTAAATTTAACATAGTGCACAATGCCCTGGACCGTCACGTAGGATACTGGCGTAAAAACAAGGTGGCCTATATATGGGAAGGTGAACTGGGCCAGGTTAAGAAGTTAACCTACCATGATCTTTACCGGAAGGTTAACCAGATGGCCAATGCCCTGCGAGGTCTGGGTGTTGGTCGAGGGGATCGTGTAGCTATTTACCTGCCCATGATACTGGAGTTACCCATTGCCATGCTGGCCTGTGCCAAGATCGGAGCGGTGCACAGTGTGGTTTTCTCAGGGTTCTGGGCCAAAGCATTCCGTGAAAGGGCCAACGATGCCCAGGTGAAAGTGGCCATAACTGTAGATGGTTTTTATCGCCGGGGAAAAGTTATACCCCTTAAAGAGAATGTGGATCAGGTCTTAGATGATATCCCCTCCCTGGAAAAACTCATTGTGGTTCGCCATGCTGAATGTCCGGTGGAGATGAAAACCGGCCGGGACCTATGGTGGGATGACGTGACCCAGGGCCAGGAAACTGTATCCCCCACGGAAGTGATGGATGCCGAAGACCCCCTGTTTATTTTATACACCTCCGGAACCACTGGAAAACCAAAAGGAGTACTTCACGTCCACGGGGGTTATGCCGTTGGTATCTACACCACCCTGAAACTGGTATTTGATCTGAAGGATGAAGATATATGGTGGTGTGCCGCGGATATTGGCTGGATCACCGGTCACAGCTACATAGTCTACGCCCCTCTGTTAATGGGTGCCACCTCAGTAATGTATGAAGGTGCTCCGGACTACCCGGAAGCCGACCGGTTGTGGCAGATAATCGAGGAGTACGGGGTGAATGTGTTCTACACCGCCCCAACCACCATCCGCTTGTTCATGAAGTACGGGGAGAAATGGCCCCAGAAACATGATCTAACATCTCTCAGGATTCTGGGAAGTGTAGGTGAACCTATTAATCCCGAAGCCTGGATCTGGTATCATAAACACATTGGGAACCGGCAGTGCCCCATCATGGATACCTGGTGGCAGACAGAAACTGGAATGCACCTTATAACTCCCCTACCCATCACTTCCCTTAAACCAGGGTCCACAGTTAAGCCCTTCCCCACAATCCAGGCCGACGTGGTGGATGATGAGGGAAAATCAGTACGGGAAGGTGGGGGTCATCTGGTTATTAAAACCCCCTGGCCAGCCATGTTCCGCACCCTGTACCAGGACACGGAACGCTACGTGGATGCCTACTGGAGCAAGTTCCCCGGGATGTATCTCAGTGGGGATGTGGCCCGGGTTGATGAGGAGGGATATTTCTGGATACAGGGGAGGGAGGATGACGTTCTGAATGTTGCTGGACACAGGATTAGCACTGCTGAAGTGGAATCTGCCCTGGTGAGCTATGATTCTGTGGCGGAAGCTGCGGTGGTGGGAAAACCAGACCCAGTTAAGGGCGAGGAGATCTGCAGTTTCATCATCCTTAAGGAAGACTTCAAACCCAGCCCCCGCATGAAACACCACCTACGGGAACATGTTCGCCAGGAAATTGGCCCGGTGGCCAGCCCGGCCTGTGTTAACTTCGTTAAAGATCTCCCCAAAACCCGTTCCGGGAAGATCATGCGCCGGGTGATCAAAGCCAAGGTCAAAGGAGATGATGTGGGAGATATAAGCACCCTGGCCAATCCCGAAGCAGTGGATGAACTGGATAATGCCGTTTAAAGCATGACTTGATCATGTAAATATTAAGAGTAGATTAGATTAAGAAAAGATTAGAGAGATTAATAAAAAATTAGGGTAAAAATTAGTTAATTAATTAAAGAAAAAATGGGGCAGTAGGTCCTCCCAGTCCCTTTCTTTTATTTATTCTTCTTCCTGGTAACTGCCATTGTACTCCCCCGATCCTTCCACCGGGAAAACCACTCCCTGGGCGATTCTTTCACCTTGTTTAAGGGTGAAAGGGTGCTCTCCCTGGTTCACCAGTAGAAATTGCAGTGTACCGTAGAAGCCAGGATCACCCACTGCAGTGTAGATGCTTACAAAGGAACGCAGCAGGGTGGATCGGGGTAAGTAGAGCATGGAGTGACCCTTAGGGATTTTTATTTTCCGGTCGATGGTCACACTGTAAGCTGTCTTGGGTTCTAGAGTGTAAATTGGTGGTTCCAGTTTTTCCAGTTCCGGGAGGTTCTTTTCATTGTCAATTAAAGATCCTGGTCCTTTCTGGAGGAAAACTTCATCCACCCTCAAGTCAATTCCCGAGGGCTGCACCAGTTCCGCAAATTCAGGGAATAATTTTACGAGTTCTTTTTCACCTAACATGAGTAATTCTCCTGTAATTGAAGGGTTATCCATCCATTTAGAAACTATGTCTTTTATTTGCTAATAGATATTAAATTAAATTGGATCTTCTAAATAATAATGTATTCCAGAATTACTATAATAGATTTTTTCCAGTTTTAATTCATTGTTAAATTAAACGGAGGGTGATCAAGTGAAGCATGTTAAAAATCATTTTGAAGAGGAAGCAGAAGAATTTGACCAGCTTATACAAACCATAATCCCTTTTTATGAGGATATGGTAAGTGCACTGGTACTTTCACTGCCTTTCCATCCCAAAGAACAGATTAAGATTCTGGATCTGGGTTGTGGTACCGGAAATATATCACAGAAGATAAAAGAAAAATTCCCCAACGCTCGGATCACCTGTGTGGACCTGGCCGAGAACATGATTAAAATGGCAAAGACTAAGCTCTCCCCTTATGATGATATAGAATATCTAAGAGCTGATTTTCGTGAACTGGA
>NZ_JARVXG010000035.1:22500-55229 GCF_029848115.1 Methanobacterium formicicum
TTTCTTGATTATCAACCTTAAAACATCTTTATCATCCAGTACATGTTCCAAACCAACTTTCTGGCCAGGGAATTTTACAGAATTTCCCCATACCTTGGCATGCCTGAAGTTTTTTAGAAAATCCCGGTGTAGTTTACCCGCCACCTCTTCTACCGTGGAACCCTTTCTCACAATTAGAGGGTCTTCCAAATCGGCTTTTTTACCCTGGGGTTTCAAATAAACTCTTATAAGTTTTAAATGTTCAAATATTTCCTCTTTAAGCTCTTCCATCATTATTCCTTTATCTGCAGCAACATAAAGGGCACTGTTCATTTTTTCTTCAAGTTCCGCCAGGTAAGAGGAATCTGCCAGGTCTATTTTATTTATCACCAGTAGCAGGGGGATGTAAACTATGCTGTTATCCAGGGAGTCTATGAAGCGATCAATGGTGATGTCTTCCCTGATGAGGACATCGGCACTGTGCACTCCGTATTCATTGAGTATGGAACGGATGGTCTTTTCATCCATATGGGTAAGAGGAACTGTGGATGCTACTTTAACTCCACCTATTTTCCGGCGTTTGACAGTCACGTCAGGGGCATTCTGGTTGGGTCTGATTCCAATGTTCAGGAGTTCTTCCCGGATGAGTTCCTGGTGGTGGGGGTTGAAAACATCCAGGACCATCACTATAAGGTCTGCATTCCGGGCCACAGAGAGGATTTCCCTTCCCCTTCCTTTACCTTTGGATGCACCGGTTATTATTCCGGGAATGTCGAATATCTGTATCTGTGCCCCACGGTAGTCCATTACCCCGGGAATTACATCCAGAGTGGTGAATTCATAAGCCCCTATTTTGGACTGGGCATTGGTGAGCTGGTTGAGTATGGTGGATTTTCCCACTGAAGGAAATCCTACCAGAACCACTGTTGAGTCACCACTCTTTTTAAGGGTGAATCCCCGCCCCTTAGTGCCGGATGAACCTCTTTTTATTGATTCCTCCCGTAGTTTAGAGATTTTTGCCTTCAATTTCCCAATGTGGTGGGAAGTGGCCTTGTTGTAGGGAGTTTTGGTGATCTCCTCTTCGATCTTGCGGATCCTGTCTTCGATGTCCATAAAGCTCACTTTAAAATAAGAGTATTAAAATTCAGGTTATTATAAAAAATCTTGTGTATTGGTATTTGTTGTTCAATGCTCTTAAAAACTTACCTTAATTCTAGTATTGATTTTCCACTTAAAAAAGTTTTAATTAAAATAAAAAAAAAGGAGAGGAATGGATATTTAAGTCACATTCCACACCATGACCTCGGAAATTCCTGTGGACGGCTTTTTAGTTGCCAGTTTGAAATGGCTTAATCCCTGCCCCTGCAGGAAGTACAGGCGGGTGAACATCGAGTTTTCCAGTTGCCGGTTCATGGCCACGGTAATCATGTTGTTGTCCTGGTAGATAGCCATTACCGAGAAGGCACTATCGTTGTTGACTATGGTATCCACTGCAGTGGTACCATTAACCACCACCATGAGCCGGTGGGGTTGAACAACCTTGTTACCCATACTGATTCCACCAGTCACACTGGAACCATTGATCTGGATGGTGACGTTATTTTCACCCATGATCTTCAGGGAATTGGTTCCGGAAGTGGCATTGGCCTGGGCCAGTGAGTAGATGTAGTTGGTGGAGTTTCCAGCAGTGAAGTTCCAGCTTCCAAAGTAAGACCACCAGCCGGCTTTACCCACCATATCGTAACTGGTGACAAATAAATCCGGAGTCACATTGGTGGGGTTGGTGTATTGGGACACATTTTTGGCCTGTTCTGCAGTTAAACCATACTGAGAGGTCATTATATTCTCAGCAGCAGTTTTATCCACGACCAATATTTTATCCATGATTTCCACGGTTTTGCCGGTGTCATTGGTGTAGGTTTCCAGTGTGTTGTATCCATTATCCCCACTTGAAGACAGCATTTTTAGTATCCCCGCAGAAAGTGTCTCATCGCTGGTGTACAGTGCCTTACCCACCCAGTAGGCCCGGGCATTGTTCTGGGAACCTCCGTCAAAGGTTACACCCCGGTCAGCTTTTACTGCAAAGAGGTGTCCGAAATCCCACCAGGATGTCATTACCGAATTATTGTTAGTGTTATTGTTCACCCAGGTTAGGGTATCCACCATCGAATCATCAGTACCGGGTACCACGGAGTTGGCAGTGGAGTAGGCCAGACCCACCGGTCCATAGGAGGCCAGTATCAGCACCAGAGCCATGGCAATAACATGGTAGGTGGGTGTTTTTATTTGAGTTTTGAGGTATTCGGCAATAATTCCCACGAATATACCTGCACAGAGGAGTAAAGGAAGGGAGAATGATTCAACGAATCGTATACCATTGGTTAATAGATAAGCCGTACCTCCCAGCCATACTGTAAATAACACCACATAATAAACCAGGTTGTCTCGCAGTGCAGGTTTTAAAAGACCTTTAAAGTCTTTCTGTTCTTTTACTACTTCCGGTTCCTCCACCTGTTTTCTGGATTTTTTCCTGTTTTTCTGTTTTCTGGTCTTTCTGGTCTTGGCAGCCTTTGGTTTTTTTCCAGTAGTTGTTTTAGGTTTTAAACCCCAGTAAAGGGATAATATTCCGCCTATTCCTAACAGGAAGGGTACTATTCCACCCACATCAGTTACCACCGCTGAAATGGTTGGAGCCTGTAACTCTCCCACGGATACAAATACGTTAGGGTAGGAGGAAGCATGTTGGGTGGTTGATAATAAGTTGATGGAACTGAAGGGCTGGGTTAAAAAGGTGAACATTTCCGTTCCCCAGGCCAGGAATATGGTTACCAAACTTATGACCAGGAACAGGACCAGTGGGAGGATGATGGGCTGATCCAGGAACCATTCTTTCTTAGTATCATAATTTTTCCATGATCGGACTGATTCTTCCTTTTCCAGGATGTATTTGGAGATCAGCATGTAAACTATGGTCACCCCAACCAGTAAGTATAATATATACCACCAACCGGACCAGGCCAGGGAGAAGACCAGCATGGAAATTGATGCATAAACTGCGTACAATATTTTCTTTCTTCTTTCCGTGGCGGTGATACTAACACTGAAGAACCAGACCACCAGTATCGGCAGGATCATGTTGAACATGTCGGTGTCAAAGAAACCAGCGAAGGTGTGGGAGAAGTAGAAGGTAGATAATCCCACCATTACTGCCGCGGCTATTCCCCCGTAATCATTGGTAATATCCCTGACGAAGAAAAATGCCGGGATAATACACAGTGAAGCTACGATGGCTGATGTCCAGAAGCTAACCTGGAGCAAGGAATAATCCCCAAAGATGTTGGCCAGGTAATAGAAGAAGGCCGTTATCCAGGCAATCAAGGGAGGGTATTCTGCTGATCTTCCGGGTGGGAAGTAGGAATGTAAGTCCCAGTCTGTGCCATTTTTAATGGTATCCCCTAGATATCCATGTTCCACAAAGTTCTCAGTTAAGCGGTAGTTATAATATGAATCCATCTCACTGAAGTAGGGAAGACCATTATCTTCCTGAAAGTAAGCTTTCACCTGGTCTGGAACACCAGGGATACCAGATGCCTCTGCCCGGAGGGAAAATGCTAGAGAAAATATAAGAATTACTATTATGATGGGCTTTAACTTAAATAAAATGTTCTTTGCGTCCATATTTTTTATTCCCCACTGACCTTTTTTTTGAAATTAAGATTGATCTGTAAACGTGTTGGTCTATTTATCTTATATTGGGATGTTTTAACTATTTAAAGTATAAGTTTTGGACAGGGGGAGTATTAATGATTTAAATGCAAGATTTGTTTTCGTATTATCAGCAACCATTAATTTTCAACACAAATTCCTTTATCACCCCAAAATTTCACCCGTTGATGAAAAGATGCTGTTTATGATTTATTTATTCCATTTTATCCTACCTCCACCATTATGCAGATTTTTATCAGTCGCCAAAGAAAAGATTTAAATAGGACGATGTTAGATCTATCAAACATAATGTGATAAAATTCTAACATTATGTTTTAAATAAATAACATAATGTTGTAAATAAATAACCAAATTGTGTGGGAAATGGATAGATATAAAGGTGATGAAAAATGGAAATAAAATTCAATTATTTCTGGGGAATTCTGGGATTTATGGGCCTGTTGGGATATGTTTTAGAAAATCCCAATTATTATGTGTTCTTTATTTTCTTCCTGTTCTTCTTAATTCCTATTTTTAACAAAACTGGCCAAGATAAGGATGCAAAACAGGCCCAAAAAGAAACATCAGTAACTGAAGAACTTAAGAGTTACAATAGATACAATTTAGGCATATGGTTGGGATCAGCAATCTTAATAGTGGATTCCCTGATGTTGATTATCTGGAAGACCATGAACGATATCATGGCCATTGGAATTCTACTGGGAATTATTGTTTACATCAGCAGTTTTTTCACCTATATTGGTATGGAAAAACATAACCGCGAGGAAAGGTTGCGTAAAATTGGAACAACCGCTGCCACCTATTCCTGGTATTTTACCCTGATATTTCTCTGTTTTTTAGTGGTAAACATGTTCTGGGCCCAAAACTGGCATAATACTGCAGAAATACTGGGATTAACCATCTTCGTCATGGTTTCCACCATGATCAGTGTTAACACCTACCTGAATTTTAAAGGGGATGTAGATTAATAGATGAGGGTAAATTACCAGATGAAACTACTAGTTACCCATTAAGGCGATGTAAATGAAAACCAGGATAAAAGAATTTCGGGCGCGCCATGATCTTACCCAGGCCCAGCTGGCAGAACAGGTAGGAGTTAGGAGAGAGACCATTGTTTTCCTGGAGAAGGGAAAATACAATCCTTCTTTGAAATTAGCCCATGATATAGCCGTAGTTCTAGATGCCAGTATCGATGAACTTTTCATTTTTGAAGATGAAAACTAGAAGAGGACATTGAATATTTGGACACAAATAGTTCAGAGGAAGGATTGATAAAAATTAGGAAAGTAAAAAAAAGTAAATTAAAAATAGTATGAAAAAGAAGTTTTTTTAAGTTTTTTCAGACTTTTTAGTGGTCTGTTCCTGTTTTTCCTCCAGTGAACGGGTGTAACGGCATCGTGGGAAGCCACTACATCCTACAAATTCACCATAGCGACCCCTTCTTTTAATGAGATCTTTACCACAGTCAGGACATACACCCACCACTTCATTCTGCAGAGGTTCTTCACCATCACGACCACACTTAGGATCCATACAGGCCCTCTGCCGTGGTTTTCCAAATGAAATCATTGGCAGGCCACATTCCTCACATTTAGTTTTAAGAACAGTGGCTCCTCGGGGCATGGAGTAGGTAGACTTACAATCGGGGTAAGAGGTGCATCCCACAAAGCTACCCCCTTTAGGTGAGTTGATCATGATAAGGTTGCCTCCACACTTGCACTTACCCACGATCATGCTCTCCCGGTAGGCAGAGTAAAGCTCCTGCCCAACTTTCATCTTGTTGGCATCGATATCATCCAGTATGGAACTTACTTCTTCCTTGGCTTCAGTTATTATCTCCTCTTTTTTAACTTCAGCCTTCATTATGCCCTCTAATTTGGTTTCAAATTCCCGGGTGAGTTCTTCGCTGGTTATTTTCTCAGAATACTTCTTTAGAGTATCAATAAGGCGTTCACCCAGCTGATTAACCGCTATTTTTTTACCTTCCACGTATTTGCGGTCGTATAAAATGGAAATTATGTTGGCACGGGTTGATTTGGTTCCCAGGCCTCTTTTTTCCAGTTCCCGGATGAGGGAAGCCTGATTGTATCTGGCCGGGGGTTTGGTTTCCTTTTCTTCAGAGTAAGCCTGTGCACCCAGAAGGTCCCCTTCCTTAAGTGCGGGGAATTCATCATTTTCCACCTTACGGTAGGGATAATGTTCTCTCCATCCCATTTTGGCCATTCTCTTCCGGCTGAAACTGAATTCCTGGCCACCTATATCCAGTTCGGTTTTCATGGTTTCCAGGATACCGTTTTCACCAAAAACACTGATGAAACGGTAGACGATGAGTTCGTAGAGTTTTTGGTAGTCTCTCCCCAGGCCTTTGGGAACCAGTCCGGTGGGGTGGATTGCCGGGTGAGCTTCGTCGGTTTTCTTACCTTCACGGGGTTTAATGGGTTCCTTAAGTTTATCAATCTGTTTTCTGAATGCTGCGTTCTTTTTAAGCTGACCCAGTATCTTCTTATAACCAATACTTGGAGGTAGTTTCTGGGAGGAAGTACGGGGGTAGGAGGTGTAACCTTCAGCGTACAGGTTCTGGGCAATGGATTGGGTTTTCTTGGGACTGAAACCAAAAACCCCGTAGGCCTCAGACTGCAAAGAACCCAGATCAAAGGGAACCGGAGGTAACTGGGGGGTTTCTTTAACACTGATTTTACTTACTTGGGCGTCTTTACCCTCACAATCAGCCAGGATCTCTTCCTGAACTTTTTTATCAAAGATTTTTCCCTTCTTATGATCGGCAATTATGTGCCCTTCCACTTTGGCCTTGATGAGCCAGTAGGGTTCCGGGATGAAGCTCTGGATTTCTTTCTCCCTTTCCACCAATATGGCCAGGGTGGGGGTTTGCACTCGCCCGGCAGAAAGCTGTATGTAACGGCTGGTGGCCTTCATTACTGAATCCGTGAGGTCTTTGGATATATTAACTCCAAAAATGAAATCCAAAACATGTCGGGCTTCTCCACTGTCCACCTGATTGAAATCAAGGTCAATGGGTTCGTTATAAGCCTTCAGCAGGTCTTCCTTGGTGAGGGTGGAGAACTTCATACGCACGGCTTTATCAATGCTGTCTTCACCACAAGCATACTTTAGTGCATTGAAACCAATCAAAGTACCTTCAATGTCGTAATCGCAGGCATGTACAAATCTGTCGGCATTTTTAGAGAATTTTTTAATGGCATCAATGTAATTCTTAACGTACCTTTTACTCTTATCCTTCTCATAAAGCGGGACCCATCCCACTTCAAACATCCGCCCCTTTTCCTTTTTTAAGGGAGATAAGGAGTATAAATGACCTACAGCAGAAAGTACTGTGGTTTTTTTCCCATCCTTCTCTATTTCATAGTAGGGCACCTTCTTGTAACTCTTTTTCACCGCTTTACCCGGTATGGCGCCTGCTATTTTTTCCGATGCCTTTGGTTTCTCGCATACTATAACTTCGTGCATGAAAATCACTTGGATAATAATTATTATACAAATTGTAATAGTTATATTGGTTTAAATCCAACAATCTGTAAGACAGACTACTATAATTTATGATTCATTATGGTAGATAATATATTATAAAACTGTAACTGATTTTACACATAACTTAAGTGACCACTGCAATATATATCTCAATGGGATCATAAACCAATAACAGATATATTCCCCCGGATATCAGAGACACTCAATTTTTAAGGGATAAATAAGCTTAGAACTTAACCCTGACTTGGATACTGGATCTTAATTAGTTTGAGGAAAGATATGAATGTTAATCGGAGTAATATCAGACACCCATATTCCGGAAAGAGCCAGAGCTATTCCAGACATAGTATTTGAAATCTTTAAAGATGTTGATCTCATATTACATGCTGGAGATCTGGTTTCATTGGAGGTAAAAGACCATCTGGAAAAGGTAGCCCCCACCATCTGTGTTCAGGGTAATATGGATCGTTATGGTGGATTGGATCTTCCCCGGAGGAAAACTTTAGATCTAGAGGGTGTTAAAATAGGTCTGGCACATGGAGAAGTTTATCCCCGGGGAGACACACAACAGTTGAGGTACACTGGTTTGGAAATGGGGGTGGAAGTTCTAATCACCGGACACACCCACTGGTCCTTTATCAAAGAACTGCCCGATATGCTGTTGCTTAATCCGGGAAGTCCTACTGTACCGCGATTATCAGAACCGTCAGTAATGATCATAGAATTGCAGGATGGCAAATTAGATGCTGAGATTGTTAAAATCGGAGCTTCCCCCTGTAAAGCACTTAATTTTAAGGGAAAAGTTGAATAAAAAGTTTTAAGGAGAAAAAGGATAAATGAATCAATGGAATCAGGAACACAAAAAAGAGGAGTACTATAAAAAAGCCAAACAACAGGATTATCGATCACGAGCCTCCTTTAAACTGCTGCAGTTGAATCGTAAATATAAAATAATTAAAAATGGAGATTCCGTGGTTGATTTAGGTGCTGCCCCGGGAGGATGGTCCCAGGTAGCCCTGGAACTGGTGGGTGAAGATGGCTTAGTAGTAGCTGTGGACCTCAACTGGATAAAACCATTCCCTGAAGAAAATTTCTGGGGTATTAAGGGAGATTTCACCGCGGAAGAGACTCTGGAGGAAATCAGGCGCACCTTGCAGGGCAAGGCACAGGTGGTAATATCCGATGCCGCACCTAAACTATCCGGAATCAAGGACTTGGATCAACTGCGATCAATAGATCTGGCCCAGACTGTACTCCTAATATGTGATGATGTCCTGAAATATAAAGGTAACATGGTTATGAAGGTTTTTCAGGGGGAGGGATACCCCGAACTCCTGAAAGAAGTTAAAAGAAAATTCCAAACTGTCCGAACCACCAAACCTCCGTCTTCACGGAAAAAAAGTGGTGAAATGTACGTGGTGGCCCGAGGATTCCAGAGAGCAGGGAAGCAGGATTAGGGTAGTACTGATTAACCACTTTAAATGAATTCCTATTTTCATTTATTTGAACACTAATTAACCAATTAATAACCAAAACATTAGAAAAAATAAGAAAAATAGGACTTTAATCACCACAGTAGGAATCTGTTGCCGATTAAACTCGTCTATTAACCACTTAAAGTCTACCTTAACCTACCCTTGATTTTATACCAGATAAACTAGTTTTAGCTACCTGTATTTGGGCTTGAGCAGTTTTTATACGTTCATTTACCTCATCAGAGGGTTTGCCTACGGAAATAGCACTGGAAACATCAGTAATGGCTGATTGGGCCTTAATTAACTCCAGTTCGGCTGTGTTGTAATCCTGCTTCAATTGGTTGTTACCTGAATTTTGCACCTTAGCCTTTACTGTATCATACTGGGCCTTTAAACTAGAATATTCAGATTGTAACGCTGCTAATTGCTCATTAGCATTACTAGAACTGGCATCCGTTGATATTAAAGATGAAATTGATTGAAATCCCAGGTAGGCCAGTATAGCAACCGTAGCCACAATCATGAGAACCCCCATGATGGAGATGGTCATGGAAGTGGCCTTGAACATTCTTAACCTTGATCTTTTCATGCATTCACCCTTTTGATTCTGACCTAAATACATTGAATAATACGGAATAGGTCCATTATAAAAAAAAATTATTGCCCTTAAGGTATTATTGGGAATAGCATCTTATTTACTATTTATAGATTATGAATCAAATCTTTAAGAAGCAATAATTCTTTGTTTTATATGTTGTTTATTATCAGACCACTCCTTTATAATTCTAACCAAAACACTACTATTTATTAAATATTTGTAAAATAATATTAATGAATATTGTTGGTATAAACCCCCATAATGGACATAAATAAGAATTTAATAGTATTAGGGTTTTTATATTAGTTATAAATTAATTTAAACAATTTTTAAGATGTTTAAAGCCCTTAATGAGTTTTTTAATAATCCTATTTTCCATGAGAATTATTTTTATAATAGGACATATTATAGTTAGACGATGGAAACTTCAGCTGAACCTACAACAGATAAAACTAAAAATCCAGTGGCCAAGTTCGAGGAATTCTTTAGTACCAAGTATAAAGACACTGTTTATGAATCTCTGGAGAAATATCCCGAGGATAGATCAGTGGTAGTGGATTACGTGGAGCTAGAGATGTTTGACCCGGACCTAGCAGACCTTATAATTGAAAAACCAGAAGAAGTAATTAAGGCTGCTTCCAAGGCTGTTCAAAACATTGACCCCCTCAGGAAAAATGCTGAATTAAATATTCGTTTTGAAAATGTGCGTAACAACATCCCTTTACGTTATTTGCGCAGTAAATTCATAGGGAAATTTGTAGCCGTAGATGGGATTGTGCGTAAAACCGACGAAATCCGGCCTAGAATCAGGAAAGCTATTTTTGAATGTCGCAGCTGCATGCGACTCCACGAAGTGCAGCAGAAAAGTAATGTAATCACTGAACCAGCCCTTTGTCAGGAATGTGGAGGGCGGTCTTTCCGTATTCTCCAGGAAGAGTCTGAATTTCTGGATACTCAGACCACCAAAGTTCAGGAACCCCTGGAAAACCTCTCCGGAGGGGAACAACCCCGCCAGATCAACGTTGTGCTGGAAGATGATCTGGTAGACACGGTAACCCCGGGGGATGTGGTGAGAATTACCGGGACCATGAAAACTGTCCGGGATGAGAAGACCAAGCGTTTCCATAACTACATTTATGGTAATTACATCAGTGCCCTGGAGCAGGAGTTTGAAGAGCTGGATATCAGCCCTGAAGATGAAGAGAAGATTAAGGAACTGGCTAAAGATCCAGATGTTTACAATAAAATCATTAACTCTACCGCACCCTCCATTAAAGGTTACAGGGAAGTTAAAGAAGCTATTGCCCTGCAATTATTCGGTGGATCTGCTAAAGAACTGGATGATAAAACCCGTATCAGGGGAGACATCCACATTCTCATTGTAGGGGACCCGGGTATTGGTAAGTCCCAGATGCTTAAATACGTCTCTAAACTGGCCCCTCGAGGTATCTACACCAGTGGTAAAGGAACCAGTGGAGTAGGTTTAACCGCAGCCGCAGTGAGAGATGAGTTCGGGGGTTGGTCCTTAGAAGCAGGTGCCCTGGTACTGGGGGATAAAGGTAACGTTTGTGTAGACGAACTGGACAAAATGAGACCGGAAGATCGTTCGGCCATCCACGAAGCCCTGGAACAGCAGACCATCAGTATAGCCAAGGCCGGGATCATGGCCACCCTAAACTCACGTTGTTCTGTTCTGGCCGCAGCTAACCCTAAATTTGGACGTTTTGACCGTTATAAATCCATAGCAGAACAAATTAACCTACCGTCAACAATTTTATCCCGTTTTGACCTCACATTTGTGGTTGAAGATAAGCCAAATATTGAAAGAGATAGCGCACTGGCCACTCACATTCTTAACACCCACCGGGACACTGCAGTGCCCTATGAGATCGAACCCGAACTCCTCCGGAAATACATTGCTTATGCCCGGAGAACGGTTCACCCCCACCTAACCAACGAGGCCATGGATGTGCTTCGAGAGTTCTACGTAGGTATGCGTGGCGGATCTGCTGATGAAGATTCCCCAGTGCCTATCACAGCTAGACAGCTGGAAGCTCTGGTCAGGTTAGCTGAAGCAAGCTCTAAAATTAGATTAGGAACCGAAGTAACACGTGAAGATGCTAAACGAGCAGTCACCCTACAGGAAAACTGTCTAAAACAAGTGGGATACGATCCAGAAACTGGTAAAGTGGACATTGACAAAGTAGAGGGACGTACACCTAAATCTGACCGGGATAAAATCCGGGTAGTGCAGGAAATTATCAAAGAACTGGAAGAAGAGTACGGAGGACGGGCCCCTACCAATATACTTATAACTGAAATGCGAGATAGATATAATATGAGCGAGGAAAAGGTTGAAGACCTTATTCGCCAGTTGAAACGAAAAGGAATCATTTACGAACCCCAGCAAGGTTACCTAAGAGTTGCCTAAGCTGGAATTATCTTAAATTTTTCTTTATTTAAGTTGAATATAATCTAAATCAATTTTATGCGGATTTTTAGTTTGCAGGAGGTATTAAACATGAGTGATTATAACGAATTACTGGACCGAGCCATTGAGCAATTACCACCACAGGCACTGGAAACCAAAAGGTTCTCCGTCCCCAAGGCTTACTCCATTATACAGGGAAACAGAACTATTATTCAGAACTTTGGGGAAATAGCCGATGCCATGAACCGGGACCCCCAGCACATACTCAAATTCCTGTTAAGGGAACTGGGTACAGCCGGAAACCTGGAAGGAAACCGAGCCATAATGCAGGGAAAATTCACCCACTACTTGATTAACGAGCGAATGGATGATTACGTGCAACGATACATTATGTGCCACGAGTGCAACCGGCCCGACACCAGGATAATAAGGGAAGACCGTATTTTCCTCCTTAAGTGTGAGGCGTGCGGAGCTAAAGCACCTTTAAAATCCCTTTAATTCCCTTTTTTATTCAATTACTTTTCTTATTATACTTTTCATTTAATAAACAAAGATTAGATACTATGTTCTGTATTGAATGCGGTAAAGAAGACGAAGAACTATTTGAAGGTCTCTGCAGTTCCTGTTTCATTGCGGGAAATAAGTTGATCACTATCCCTCCGGAATTAACCGTGGAAATTTGTGCCCACTGCTCAGCGGTACATGTAGGCGATAAGTGGATGAAAAATGAACTTTCAGAAGAGGAATTTATAGCAGAAACCATAGTTAAAGAGTCTATCCCCGATAAAGAAGCGGAAGATGTTGTTTTAGAAATAGACTTGCTCAATCAGAAGGGTTCTGTGCTGGAAATACTGATTAATGCTCGGGGAAAGATCCTGGGAATACCGGTAGAAAGGGAATTCCCGGTGAAAGTCAAAATCAACCGTAATGACTGTCCGGAGTGCAGTAAATATGCTTCTGGGTACTACGAATCAGTTTTACAGTTAAGGGCTGATAAACGAGTCTTGACAGATGAAGAAATAAAGGTAGCAGACGGGATCATTCAAAAACTCCTTGAAAAGCTGTTTCGTACTAACCGCATGGCCTATATTTCCCAGAGAGCAGAGCTCAAAGAGGGAGTTGATTACTACTTCGGATCCTACAAGGCCTCCCGTAAGATTTCCCATGCACTGAAAGACGAGATGGGAGGAACACTGGGAGAATCACCCCGACTCATGGGTCGGGATAAATCTGCAGGTAAGGATCTTTACCGGATATGGATATCCTTACGACTTCCTTCCTTTCAGGAGGGAGATTTCCTGGCCTATGATGATAACCTGGGGCAGGTAACTGATTTGAATGGTAGAAAAATAATGCTTCTGGATTTGAAGACCCTGGGAAAGATATCCCTATCCTGGCGTGAATACTCCCACCTGGATGTGGTGGCCCGGAAAGAAAATATTAAAACCACCACCGTTACCTCCAAATCCCCTACCCAAATACAGGTACTCCACCCCGAAACCTACCAACCAGTGGATCTGGATATTTTACCAGAGCTGGCCAGTTTAAACATTGGGGATCCAGTGGAAGTGATTGAAATTAAGGGAAAACTCTACATCATCCCCCCAAAAATCGTGTAATAAATTTGACCCTGAGAAAGAATAGATAAAAAAATGGTTGCTTACCCCCCAATGATTTAATAATTTCAAGATCATTAGATTAAATTAGTTAGATAAAATCAATGGAATTTGGTAGATAAATCAATGAATTAAGACCGATTTTAAGAATATTCAAACCAACTAAATTCTCAATAATCAATCCATGATGGTGAAATACAATGAATAAGAATTCAGTGCTAAGTACTATAGAACAAGGAACCCTGGAAGTGATAACTCCAGAAGAACTCGAGGCTAAACTGGAAAAAGACGAAAAAACCGCCTACATTGGATATGAACCATCGGGAAAAGTGCATCTGGGACATGCCATCACCGTTAAAAAGATGATAGACTTGCAGAAGGCAGGTTTCAGGATAAAAATTCTTCTGGCAGACCTTCACGCCTATCTTAATGGTAAAGGGAGTTTAGAAGAGATTGAAGAAATTGCCGAATATAATAAGCGTTGTTTTAGAGCTTTAGGGCTTTCAGAAGATACTGAATTCATTTTAGGTAGTAGTTTTCAGACCAGAGAAGATTACACCATGAATGTTTACCAGTTAGCCCTCTCCACCACTTTAACCCGGGCCCGAAGAAGTATGGCCCAGATAACCCGAAGTGCTGAGGATCATCAGGTGGCCGAGGTTATTTACCCCTTAATGCAAGTGGTGGATATGTTATTTTTAGAGGTGGACCTGGCTGTGGGCGGTATGGAGCAACGAAAAATCCATATGCTGGCCCGGGATAACTTACCCAAGTTAGGGTTCCAGTCACCGGTATGTATTCACACCCCCCTGCTCCACGGTACCGATGGCTCGGACAAGATGTCCTCCAGTAAAGAGAACTTCATTGCCATCGATGATGAACCCGCCATGATCCGGGAAAAGATCAAAAAGAGTTACTGTCCTGCCGGGGAAGTGGAAGGAAATCCTGTTTTGGAAATTGCCCATCACTTCATATTCAGTGAAATGGACACCCTACTTATTGAAAGACCGGAGAAGTTTGGGGGAGATTTAGAATTAAGTCAGGAAGAATTATTAAAAATGTACGGGGCCGGAGATCTGCACCCCCTTGACCTGAAAAATGGAGTTGCGGAGTGTTTGATCCAAGTTTTAGAACCAGTGCGGAATTATCTCCAAATTTAGAACCCTGGCGGATTATCTCCAATAGTTAGAGGAGGAGTCTCCCCTAATTATATGGAAAATTATTAGGAAGTAACTCCCAATAGGGTTAATACTGAATTTAGCTGAATAGGTTAATAATAAATTTAACCGAAATGTGTAAATGTTGATAATGTACCCCAGTATAAGGTTATGATGAATTTAACCAAGAAATGAAAGTTTTAGGTGATACCTATGGAAAAAGATAGACGTATGGAAGATGACCTGCCTGCTGAAGATACAATGCTGTATGAAATGAGAATCCCCGCCGGAATTACCCAAAGTATAGTGGCCGATATTATAACTAAATTCAGTCTGGAATTAAAAAACACAGATGACGGCCCAGTACTGTATGGAACAAAAGAAAACCTTGAAAATGCCCAGGACCACATTGTAAAGGCCCTTAATGAACGTATAAGGGAACTTGAAAATAAGAGTTAGATTTTTTTTTAAAATCTTCAATACATTCCCTTTTATAAATTGTTACTTTCCCTTTTGTAAATTGTTCATTTTTATAAATTGCCCTTTCCGGTCATTATAATTTAATCTGTCCCGATTTCTACCTACCTTTTATTATCCAACCAGGATAAACTACTCTTTTTAAGAACTCCATCTCCAAATTAGAACCATAACCATGTTACGTTGAAAATTTACAGAATTTGGAGTGTTAATAGTCAGATGCACATTCCCAATTTAGGTGCTACTATTCGTTTTATATCTTCATGTACCTTATTTACACCGTTATTGGCATTGACTACCATGAACCCATGCTCTTGAGCCAGTTTAAGATATCTCTGGCGAATAGTTTCCAGAAAAGTTACCTCCTCAAATTTATCCGTGCCCTCACAGCGGGCAATGGCCTTTTCTGTTTCCAGATCCAGGAGTATAACCAGGTCGGGTTCCAGGGCATACTGATTTATTTGAGCTATCCACTCTTCACCATTCTGATAAGCCAGACTGGAGTAGAATGAACGGTCACTAAGAACAATACGACCCGTTTCCTTCTCATTGCGGATGGTATCCATGAGAAGAGTCCGGTCTGCGGCAAATAGTAGTGCTAATGTCCTTTGAAATCCCTCATCCTGAGCCTGGGGGCTTTGAAGCATTTCCCGGATAAGTAGACCCACCGGTGAATCTGTGGGTTCTCTAATGCGAGTTACAGTTAATCCACAGTTTTCAATCCACTGGGCCAGTCTCTCCATTTGCGTGGATTTTCCAGCACCATCAATTCCTTCCAAACAGATGTACATAGCTCTTCCTATCCCCCAGATAATTAATAAAACTTTGGACCACTTGGAAAGATTCCCCCTATCACTGATTTTCACCAATCTTCCCTTTCAAAAACCTTCGTTTCCATCCCCCTGCACCATATATCCCCGGTAATCTTCTCTTTACCCGAACATGGCAGTTGGTCACTTAGACATCATTAATAATCTACATTTGGATGATCCCAAATTACAAACCCAAATTCTCTTATATAGGGAGAAAGTACTAAGGTTTATGGATAGTGGCGATATCATTGGTTTAATACTAGTTTACGCATATGTGATACTTTTACTGGTAATTTCCGAGAAAGTACTCAAGAAATATCCCAATTTCAGTAGAAAATTCCTGCATATCATGGTGGGAAATGTTTTATTTATACTGCCCTTCTTCCAATCCCGATGGGTTATGGCCCTATTAGCGGCTGCACCTTTTATTCTTTTAACTTTCCTAATCAGCCCCAATTCTCCCCTGAAAATAAAAGATAGGATATCTGGTTCAGGGCATGGTCTGGGTCTGGTTTATTACGCCATTTCCTGGACTGTTCTGGCACTTCTGTTCTTTGATCAACCCTGGATCATAGCCGTGGGTATAGCTGCCATGTCTTACGGGGATGGAATGGCCTCATTAATTGGTATGAAGTATGGTAAAATAAAATACAACCTAACCGGAGACAATAAAAGCCTGGAAGGATCCCTGACCATGTTTATTGTCCTTATAGGTATGTTGTGGGTGGTTTTAATGTACTATGCCGTGCCGGTCCAGCCCATGGTAATTGTGAGTGTGGCCCTGGTTGCTACCATACTGGAAGGAATAACACCCAAAGGCCTGGATAACATCACCGCATGTTTTTCCGCGGTTATAACCTATTTAATACTAACCATCTAAAAAACAGGGATAACGGGATGATTACATGCGTTTTATTATCATTGACGGCTTAGACGGGTCTGGGAAAAGTACCCAGGCCAAACTAGTGCAAAAAAAATACTTGTCCATGGGGGAAAGTGTTATACTGAGGGAACATCCCTCTACTGATAATTCTTACGGTAAAAAGGCAAAAGATGCACTTTTAGGTAGAGGGAAGGTCAATAAAATCAAAGCCTCCCTGTATTATGCTCTGGATGTTATCCGCTCTGTCCGCAAGTACCAGGGTAAAGCTGATAACATTATCATGGTCCGCTACCTCATGGGAGTGGCTTACCTGCCTTACCCCCTAGCCAAACTCCTCTATCATCTGTTCACCCTATTTTTACCCACCTCCGAGTACATGTTCTTCCTGGATCTGGAACCGGAAGAGTCCCTGGGGCGAATGTCAAAACGGGACGAAGAGGAAATGTTTGAAAATAGGGAAGACCTGATCAAGGTTAGAAAGAAGGCTCTTAAATTGGCTAAAGATTGGAACATAATTGACAGCTCGGGAAATGTTAACAGTGTTAAAAAGGATATCGAGGCTATTTTAGATGATCTGGGCTAATTGTTAGTTTATCCCGAGAAAAAGATCAGGTAAGAGATGGACTGGGCGGGATTTGAACCCGCGGCCTCTGCCTTGCGAAGGCAACGCTCTCCCATCTGAGCTACCAGCCCTCATTAAATATTTTAGTTGAATATGAGTTTAAATTCTCTTATTTTAATTACTTACAATTTTAATTCCATTGCTTATAATTAATACAAAGTTTTAATTCCCTTACTTTAATTGATAAAAATAATTACAGAAAAAATAAGTAAAAAAATTTTACAGATCCATCCCCCTGAACTCTGTAAATTTTTGTTAGGGAAGACTTAACTTATGGCAATTTCCTCAATCTGTTCTTTGGAAAGCTTCAAAATCATGTAGTCCCCAATTTCAGAGATATCATTGTTGGATATGTGGAAATGCTTCCGGTTGAAGGTTCCTCCCATGGTGATGACCACGTTGTGGATAATACTCCCCTCGGGATCAATTACCAGGTCCTGAATCTTGCCGATTTCTACACCCTCCCTGGTAAGGACTACTTTTCCTTCCAGGCTATTAAATCTCTGTTCTTTGGGTGCAAGATCATCCAGTTTATCAGTTTTAACCATATTTTTCAGGGTTTCACCATCAAATTTAACCTGAACATAGTCCCCTATTGCAGCTATATCATCCGTTCTAACTGCAAAATATTTTTTTCCAAAAGTAGAACCAATGGATATAAAAATCTGTTCAACTAAAGACTCTTTTATGGTAACCCCCAGATCTTCTACCTTTCCCACATCTCTGGCTTCTATATCTATAACTTTCATTCCAATAAATTCACTGACTTTCATTTTCTCATCACCTGCCCACGGAATCAGATATCTTTTAATTGTAAAGTAGATTGTTATAGTACTTATGAAGTTTTTAATATATAGTTATTTCCCATTACAGTCGCCGTATGTTGTTTTCTAACCAGTACCCGAGAATTTCCAATTTTTAAAGCTTTAAAAACCGTATACTTTATTAACCTCCTCCCCCTCCATGGTGACACATAAAGATAAGTGTAATTTACACCATAAATTATCATTAGAAATCTTCATGTTTGCCAAATAGAGGTCTCTTAGGGGTTATGTAAATGATTGGGAAAGAGAAACTCGTAGAAAGAATAGAAGAAACAGAACTGGAAAAAACACATGCCGGGAATGATCTGTGGGAGAAACATATTTACATGAGAGATAAAGTTCTCATTGTTGGCTATGAAAAAGAAGAAACATATAACAAACCAAATCCCGGGGAAGAGATAATTAAGAATTATTACTGGTACTGGGAACTCAGAGATTCTACAAATTGGAATGTCTTATTCGATAATCATGATAAAGAGTTCAGTTTTTGTGAATCAAACGTGGGGGGGTACACGGATCAGGACCGGGTGGAAGATCTGGTGGGGGATATTGAAGAGGAAGATGTTTGCACCTGGAGTGAACAGGACTGGATCGAAGATATTTCAGAGGATATAGCCGAAGAAACAATTGACTGGTTAAAAAGCCTTGAAAAATAGGTAAAAACTAAAAAAAGGTAAATGGGGAAAGAATTGGATTAAAAAATCTATTCTTCCACTTCTTCGTATTCCATTTCACTTTTATCAAATTCAATCCGGAGTAATGAACCAAACACTCCTCCCACAGTGGCCACCACTATTTCCAGTACTAAGTAGATCAGCGCGGTACTGATTATACTGACTATAAAGTCACCGTAACCCTGCAGGTACATCATCACTATTAAGATGACATTGGTAATGATTCCACCAATTACCCCTAAAACAACTCCATTAAGGGCTCCATTCTTCTCAGTTTCATTTATGATAAAACCAACTACCAGCCCTGTCAGTAAAAATGACGGTAATATTAAACTTACCCCGGAAATAATGTCTGAAATTATGTAGGATGTTAAGATTATTACTGCTCCAATTATCACTGTTCTCCATTTTATAATCTCTTTAATCACACTATCCACTCCTTGAATTGTTTTAACATATTTATATGGCCTCAAAAAACTGGATGAAGTTAGAGTATTACTATTATCCCCAACGAACCTATTTGTGAGGGAGTATTGAAATTATCCTGTTTTAGAGTTTAACATATGGATCCTTCATTACCGGGGAAAGACAGGGAGGTGTAGACTGTAAACTTTCGGCGAATTTATGTCATAAATTGGGCATGAATTCCCCTATTAACGATAATGGGAGGTCACCACCAGATACCTTTCTGCAAGGGGCCATATTCTCCACTGGAAACTTACCTAAATATATCAGTTAAGCCAGTTCCATAGCAATTGTTTTTACAAGTATGGTTTAAATAAATATTCCAAATTTTATACCAATTTCACCCAAATCACCCTTAGAGAGTTAACAATTTAGGTCATTGGGGGATATTGGTAAAGGGTTCTTGCAGTAATCAACTCCTAACTATTACTCTTTATTCCTTCATTTTTGATTTTTTTCTCGTCTTTTCAGTACTATGAAACCTATAACCACTACTATGATAATTACCGTTACTAGGTTACCTATGAATGATACTTGGTCCTCCAGGACCAGGTAGATATTTCCAGAGAACCAGGCCAGCATTCCCCAACCAAATATCTGCACTGCGGACCCCAGAAAGGTGGTGATGATGTATTTTTTCAAGTCATACCGGATCACACCACAGAAGAGGTTGATGGCTATGCTGGGAATAACCGGGAAACAACGGGCCAGGAACATGAAAATATCATCATAACGGCTCTTTTTGAATTTTATTTCCACTTCTTTCACATCTTCAACTGAAACTCCCAGGTACTTACTGGTCCGTTTTATGAAGGGTTCCCCCAGTTTATAGGCCAGGGTGTAGTACACAAAGGATCCTACCGTGATTCCCATGGAAGCGGGTAGGACCACCTTCAACAGCAAAGTTCCCACCGCTGCCAGTGAAAAACTGGTTCCCTTAAGCAGGAGGAAAGTGGAGCTTAAAACTATTAGGCTGGCCGGAATTGGCACAATTATCTGTTCCAATATGCAACCAATGAACACTGCCCAGGATACATTGGCCACAATGAAGGATTCCGTGATGTTAATTATCTCAGAGAACATAACAACCTCTAATTTTTAATAAAATCATCTAAATAAGAAAGTTTCAGACTTTAGGAATTTCAATTCACATGGTGAATGGTCTAATTTATAACCACCGGAATAATTTGCTCCCCCTATACCTTGAATTCTTTTTGGTGATTAATCTTTGTTTACCTCCTTATACAAAATGAGTATACCGGCAAACATCAACAGGCCAAAGAATAACTGGAAAATTCCTAAAGGTTCTCCCAGAATTAAAAAGGCAACAATTGCACCGAATAATGAACTGGTGGAAAATATAGAACCAGTCCGGGTGGATCCGATTTCACGGATGGCGATATAGATTAAAAGCATGGAACTACTCATACACCCTAAACTAACAAACAACAGTAGAGGGACTGCATTTAAAGGAAGGTTGAAGCTCAATCCCATAAAGAGACTCATTATTACTAAAATCAGCCCTCCTACTCCACATTTGATTCCCGTGAGTAAGAACAGGTCCCTCTTATTACTCAAAAATTTGGTTAAGGTGGTGTCCATACTCCAGAAGAAACAGGCTAAAATAACCAGGATGCTTCCCCCTAAGTTCTGCTGGAAAGATATACCCTGTAAATTATTGGTGCTCAAAAATACAGCCCCTAATAAAAGAAAAGCAAAACCAAGTATGTCTTTAGCTTTAACTGTCTCTTTTAAAAAGAGTACACCCAGAATGATAATGAACAGTATTTCTACATTGCATAAGAGGGCGGCATTCACTGCCGTGATCTGATCCAGACCACTTAAGTACAGTGCCGGGGCCATAACTGCACCACAAATGGCGGTCAAAAAGAGGGTTACATAGTTTTTACCGGTGATATGAGTTTCCACCTTGCTTTGGCAATGCATAACCTCCAGTAAGGGTGAATTTAGGGGTGAAATTCTTATTAGTAACAGTAACATACTGGCCAGGGTGTAAACCATTGCCGCCAGTACCAGGGGATGCAGGTAACCCAGTAATATTTTATCCAGGGAATACCAAACCCCAAATAGTATTGCCACCATTATGGCACTTAGATATCCCCAGAAACGACTCATATTACACCTGCTTGGAACTTAATTTACACTTCATCTTATGATTGCCCACAGATCCATTTAATGAAAAGGCATCTACATTGATATCTTGATTAATAGAAACTTTCATAGGTTTATATACTTGTGTAAAAAGTAAACTGCAAGGGAGAAAAAATATGAAAACCGCTTATTTACTGGTGTTTGATGGTTTGTCTGACTGGGAGCCTGGCCTGGCAATTGCTGAAATAAATAAATCAAAAAAATATCAGGTTAAAACTATCGGTCTCAACCAGAATACGGTAACAACGGTGGGGGGAGTCTCCATAGTACCAGACTACACCCTTGATGAGATAAATTATGGTGATGCTGCCCTTTTCCTATTACCCGGTGGAGAGTTACTGGAAAAAAGTCCATTACCCCCACTGGTGCCGGTGGTTAGGAGGTTCAGGAAACTGGAAATACCAGTGGCCGCTATATGTGGACCTACGGTTTTCTTAGCCCCGCCATGGTTTTTTGGAAACTGCACAACATACCAGTAATGGAAAAAAGTACCTTCAGGATTTAATAGGAGATTATCCGGGCAGTGATTTATACCTTAACCAGCCATCTGTTTCTGATAAAGGGGTGATCACCGCAAACGGCATAGCTTCCGTGGAATTTGCCCGAGACATACTCAGTGAACTGGATATTTACGACCCGGAGACCCTGAAAAACTGGTACGACTTTTTTAAGAATCCCTGGCTGGAGGATTGAGGACTTTTTTTATTCCTCATCCAAACCCCATTTTTTCCTGAATTTTAATTTCTGCTGGGCAGTCATCCAGTGGCTACCATCACAGTAGGGTTTATTTTCTGATTTCCCACAACGACAGAGGGTAACCCTGTTACGAGCTTCGTAGAGTGTCCCATCAGCTGATTCTATGGGTATTTTCCCTCTCACCCATATTGGACCCTGGCATTTCTTCTGTTCATCATGGACTAAGACAATTGAAGGTTCAAATTCTTTTTCAAAAGGTTTGCCAGTTTTTTTATCCCATAAAACCAGCCTCCCTGAGGGGCATATCATGGCTTCTTCAATGGCGGTTTGTTTTGCCTCCGGGTCACTGGATTTTTCAATTAAATTTCGTATACCTCCTGATCTGAGGCAAAAACGGGAGTGGTCACAGAATTCATGGGCATCGGTTAATTTCAGCTCGGGCCCTTCAAATATTTCTGCCTTCTCCAGGTAGGGTTTTCTGCTGGCAGTTTCAGTTCCATCGAAACCAGTGCCCACGTGTGTGCCATCACAGTATGGTTTGTCCTTGGATTCCCCACATCGACACAGGGTGTAGGTTTCTTTAACTGGATACTGTTTTTCATCCATCAGGTCTTTGGTGTGGCCGGCTTCATCGGTGACTATTACCTGCTGGTAAAGGGGCACACCACCAGAGACAATATAGGGGCCGTTTTTAACGATTTTGATCTTCATTTCTTTTTTATCCTTATCCATCAAAACCCTCCGCGGATATTCTATATCTTTATTAATCTTACTGTATAACTAATTAATTATATGTGCCTCTTTAAAATTTAAAAGAAGATATATTAATCTTTAAAAATACATAGCTAACCCATTTATTGACAGTTTGGGGGTTTTGACCTGGTTAATATCCTGATTCCTATAATATTAATCTTAGTAATTGTAGTTTCCGTTTCCATGCTCTGGCCACTGGCCATTGGTGCAGCCTACTCCCCCTCCTCCAGGAGGGTGGTTCGGAAGATGCTGGACATGGCCCAAGTGAGTGACAACGACCGGGTCTATGATTTAGGCTCCGGGGATGGTAGGATAGTAATTGAAGCCGCCCAGAGATACCAGGCACGGGGAGTGGGGGTGGAAGCTGATCCCCTGCGGGTGATGTGGTCCTGGTTAAGGATCACCCGGCTAGGACTCAAACCGCAGGTGAAGATCATCTGGGGTAACCTATTCCACCAGGATATAAGTAGGGCTACGGTGGTGGTTCTTTTCCTGTGGGGACGGACCAATGATAAATTGAAGGATAAACTTCAACAGGAGCTTGAACCAGGAACCCGGATTGTATCTTATGTCTGGAAGTTCAAGGGATGGGATCCAGTTAAAGTAGATAGAAAGGACCGGATCTACCTTTACATTGTTGATTAAGATAAATCCAGCATTACTATTAAATACTTAGGACAGTTTAGATTAAAAAACCTATTATTTTACTAAAAGAGACCATAAAAAGGGCGAACCCACGGCAAAGGCCACAAAGGTGATGGCCATGCCTAACTTGATTCTTTTGGATATTTTCCCACTATTTTCCATGGACTGGTCCTTTAATATGGACATTGCACTGTACAGGAAGATTACAATAGCCAAAAAGAGCACCGGAAGATAAAAAACACTGAAAACACCCATAAAATATAGTATAGGGCTGGTAACACTGGCAATTATCATGAACAGGGCAGCTAATAGGGAGGAAATCCGGTTACCATACACTATGGGTAAAGTGGTAGCCCCTTCCTCTTTATCACCCTCCTGATCTTCCATGTCCTTGACGATTTCCCGGGCCATTGTCATTAAAAAGGCATAAAAACCTAGATAAATTGAAACTGCTATTTGTTCCACTGCTATGCCTCCAAAAACAAAACACAACCCGGTTAAAAATGAAATACTGAGGTTTCCAATTAAACATTTTGTTTTCAGGTCCTGGGCATAGTAGATCATTAACAGGGAACTGGAAAGTGCGATAATTCCCAGAAGCAAGTTTATGGCAAAAGCGATGATTATACCCACGGCAAATAGGGAAATTGAATATACTAATGCCCCTTTAAGGGAAATTCTCCCGGAAGGAATGGGTCGCTGTGGTTTGTTAATGGCATCGATCTTGTGGTCAAAGTAATCATTGATACTGTTCCCTGCCCCGGTAACCAGGAAAACTACCACTGCTGCCATTAATACTTCAAAGGTAAATTTACCACTAATAATTGCCATTAAAAAAATGGCAATAACCGCCATTACTGCATTTCCAGGTCTTAATATTTCTAAATAGGGATTCATGATAACACGCAAAGTATGGTTAAATTATTGTTAGTAAGATGAGTTTTATTTAACAAAAATACCCTGATCAAGGGTGATTTTAATTTTCATAATCAGGATCCGGGTCTTCCTGGTTCCGTATCCTCAATTCTTTCTGGCATTTTTCCAGTTCCCGGCGCAGCAGCACCAGCTTTAACCATAAATAAATGGTCAAACCCAGCAATATGAAAAGGAGGATCAGTAAAAATCCAGTTACAATACCAGCTGCCATGGCCTGCCATAGAAGGGTAAACCCGTAAATCAGGTAAAACACTGCACCTATAACTCCCAAAATAAGTGCCAGGATTACAACTATTTTTAAGGTTTTTAAAAGCTGTTTTGTTTCCATATTTTCCCCAGAGATTATTTTATTGGGATTTTATTATAATTTTATATACATTTTACCCTATACAAATAGTATACCATGTGTACCATCCTATGAGCTTCGCCTCCCGTTGGTGAAGGGGACTCTGGTGGTAGGGTGCACATTGCCGATCTCTTATTTGACTCATTTATTATTTAATCACCCCTATCTGAGGATGTATGAAAAACAATATACCTGAACTTTTAGCCCCTGCCGGATCCATGGAATCCCTGAAAGCCGGTGTTAATGCTGGAGCTGATGCAGTTTATCTTTCTGGTAGAAGATTCGGTGCCCGGCAGTTTGCCCAGAATTTCAGTGTAAAAGAAATGGAATACGCCCTGGAATACGCCCATATACGTGGCGTGAAGGTTTATGTGACTGTGAACACTCTTATAAAGGAATCTGAACTCCCTGCGGTGTGTGAAAATCTTTACCAGCTCTACAGTCAGGGAGTGGATGCGGTGATTGTCCAGGATCTGGGTGTGGCCCGACTGGCCCGGAAACTTGTCCCCGACCTGGAACTGCACTGTTCCACTCAGATGACCATTAATAATCTTCAGGGTGCGATGTGGGCTGCGGATAATGGTTTTAAAAGGGTGATCCTTGCCCGGGAGATGTCTCTTAACGATATTAAAGAGGCCGCCCAGGAACTCTCCGGAAGGATAGAACTGGAGATATTTGGCCACGGGGCTATATGTTACTCCTATTCTGGTCAGTGCCTTCTCTCATCTTTTATTGGAGGTAGAAGTGGTAATCGAGGTATGTGTGCCCAGCCCTGCCGTAAGCAATACCACTTGATCCGTACCCGGGCAGATAAATATGGGAAATATCAGGAAGGAGAAGAAATTCCCCTGAAAGATCATTACCTCCTTTCCACCCGGGATCTTTCCATCTATCCCTATCTGGACCAGGTAGCCCGGGCTAAGGTGAATTCCATAAAAATCGAAGGCCGTATGAAGCCCCCGGAATACGTGGCCAACGTGGTTAAGGTTTACCGTGGCGCTCTGGACTCAATAGCTGCGGGAAGATGGAAGCCCGATGAAAAGGAAATTTCTAAACTCAAAATGTGCTTCAACCGGGGGCTGACCAATGGCTGGGTAATGGATACCTCCGGTGATTCAATGATGGGTAGGAGTAATCCTGGTAACCGGGGATTGTACCTGGGAAAGGTGATTGATTTTAATAAAAGAAGTGGGGAAACCATCATTGGACTCAAAAGCAGGGTTAAACCCCTGAAAGGTGATGGGTTACTCTTCAAACAATCAAGGTACCAAAAAGTAGACAAACTATGGGGAACCATTCTGGAAAGTAATCCTCCCGTTGCTGGAAATGACAAGTTATCCTTAAAATTAAGGAAAAACGTTGAAAAAGGAAGTAAAGTCTTCTTAACCCGTAGAAAGTCTCTGGTTGATGCCGCCCAGGATATGGTTAATAATCCTCAGTTACCGGACAGAATCCCCCTGGACATTGAAATTCACTGGAATGAAGAGATGACCCCGGTTATCCGGGTAGTTGCATCCCCTATTGGTAGAAAAACTGTTAATATTGATTTTAAAGCAGATTTTGCCATGGAAAAGGCCATTAAAAGACCCTTGTCCACTGAGACAATTAGGAAACAGTTAAAAAAAACTGGGGGCACACCCTTCCTCATCAGAAGTATATCTCTGGATTATCCTGGAGGTTTATTCACTCCCCTTGGTAATTTGAATCATTTAAGGAGACAGATCCTGGAAAAAATTCAGGATAAACTTCTGGAAATGTATCGGCCCTCTGAGGAAGAAGTTGAAACTGTGGAAACCCGTTTACACCGACTCAATGTGTCTTTTAATTCCTCCTTGAAAACTTACCCTGGAACTGGGGGATCTGATGCAGAGAAGGGGAGAACTGATTCAAATAGTGATGTTAAAGATTCAGATACTGGAGGAAATAATTCCAGGGTGGGGGTAAACTCTTCCCAACCGGGCACAACTATTCCTTCATTGGATCTGGCAGTTTATGTTGACGATCTTCTTTCTGTGGAGGCTGCCCTCCAGTCTGGGTGTCGTAGAATCTATTTCCAGCCCCAAATAAATACCAACTGTGCCCGAGAAATTTCGGAGGGTTTAGAACCGGGCAGTGCCTATTTTAAACTGATGGATTCCTCATTAAAAGAAGCAGCCCTCCGTTGCCAGGATTATAATTCTGATTTAATCTGGAAATTGCCAGATATTACCAGTAAAAGATTTTTAGAAGGTGCAGTTAGTATCCTTAACCAGGACACTGGAAAGAACATTTCGGGAGTGATGGTGGGGAGTTTAGGAGCATTTTGGGCTTTGAAGGACATTTCTTCCCCCCCGGACTGCTATGGTTCCCGTGCCCTGAATATCTGGAATCATATGGCAGCATCGGAACTAATCCGTGAGGATGGTGGTTCAAACTGTTTAACCAGTATCACCCTATCCCCAGAGTTATCCCAAAAAGAGTTAAAACAGGCTGTTTCCAGAATACGAATTGAACACCCATCCATACAAGTTGAATTCCTGGTTCAGGGTAATTTAGAGGCTCTGGTAAGTGAAGACTGTCTTCCTTGCATACTCCAGGATAAAAGCATGGTGGAAGAATTCAAAGGCCCCTCTCCGAATGTGTTTGGAATAAAAGATGGTAAAAACCGGATTTTCCCCCTTAAAATTGATGAAGAATGCCGAACCCATATTGCAAATTCAGTGGAGCTGTGCCTAATTGATCACCTCCCTGCTCTTAACCGTAGCGGAGTAAACAGTCTGGTTATTGATGCCCGTGGCAAACCAGTTGATTACATAACCCGGATGATATCTTTGTACCAGGAAGCTGTGGATTTAACCCGGGTCAATACCCCTAAACTGGGAGCCAGATTAAATTCCCTTAAAAAACAGGCCAAAAAGGTATCCAACGGAGGAATTACCACCGGGAACTTCCTCCAGGTTAGGGATGAAGGAATAAATAATTGATTTTACAATGGTAAATTCAGCCACTGGAAGACTCCCATCATTTTCAGGGCAATGTAGACCAGTAAGGCGGCGAATATGTATTTTAACTTTTTTTCAGGAATGTTATGGGCCGCTTTAACCCCCACTCTGGCCATGGGAATACTGGTCCCGGCCAAAGCCACAAACTGCAGTAGATTAACGTATCCTACTGAATAGGGAGGTAAACCAGTGGCATTGATTCCCGTAAATATGTAGGTTGCTATTCCTCCCAGGGATGCAAATATGATGAACGCCGTGGAAGTTCCAATGGCCTTACGTATGGGAAACTTCAGGAGAATATTTAAAAGGGGCACCATGACCACTCCTCCACCTATACCTAATAATCCTGAGGAAAATCCTCCTAAAAATCCCCAGAAAAGGTAGGATTGCTTGGGGTGCGAGGGATCCTTATCTATTTCTGGATATCTGGATGCAATCATCCACAGTGCACTTCCCAAGGCCAGTATTCCAAATATGAAACTTAAAAGTGCAGCCGGGGATTGGCTGGATATTACGGCCCCTAAAACACCTCCTATTATCCCGGTTGTTCCCAGAATAATAGCCGGACCAGTTAGTACTGCTCCCCGGCGCCAGTGCCCCAATGCCCCACTTAGCGCCGTGGGTAGGATCACCATTAAACTGGTGGCAAAGGCCACCCGGAGGGAGGTGTCGGGGTCAATACCCAGGGCTGTGAGGAGGAAGAACTGGACTGGTACCATGATGAAACCTCCTCCAATTCCCAGTAAGCCCGAAGCAAATCCCACGAATGTGCCGGTTAATAAAAGAATTAATATATATACTATTAAGTCCATTAGAAATCATTCCTCAACTTTAAAAACTATCATAGCTAATTTGTGGTGTTATTATCTTTTTTAGTTTTCTTAAACCTTATCCAAAGTATTAATAAAAGTTACAGTTATATTAATTATGGTGTTGATGTGAAAGTTAGGTAATTTGATTATTAATTAAAGAAATTGGCAGGTTAAACCATCTTTCTATCAGTGAGGTATAGTTAAAAGTTAGTCAAGTACTAATATCAGGTTAATTAAAAGTTCTACTAAATTAAGTGTAAAAAGTACGGTGGTATATTGGATTTACGTGATATCAAAGGTATAGGCGATAAGTTAGCCTCCCGCATCATCAATCATTTCGGTAGTCAGGAAGAATTTTTTAAGGCAGCCAGTAACTATGAAGTCTACCGTCTGGCAAGTATGGAAGGAATCAGCCAGCGTAGAGCGGTGGAAATCATAAACACAGTTTTAGGTAATCCTTCAGAGGAGTTTTTAAAAACTGAAAGGGCAGTCCAGATATACGAAGAAATTGTCCAACGTATAATACATTATACCAACACAGAATATGCTAAAAACCGGGTTTTACTCCTTGGTCCCGGTAAAAACCCGGAGCTGATCCAGAAAAACCTGGAGATGGTTATGGAAGCAAAAGAGAAGGCTGCTCATCTTCCACGGGATGAACTTAGAAATTTATTTAAAAATGTGAACTTTTCCCAGGCTACTCGGCCACGATACGACACTTCCAAGGCCATATTGGTAGAATCCAGGGAGGATTACTCCAGTTTAATGGATCGTGAACTAAACCAGTACGCCCAGATCATCCATATTCAGGAAGTGGGAAGTCTGGATGAATTCGAACTGGTGGTCTACGTCTACCGGGATGGTGCACTGGAACTGGACAACACTCCCAACCTGGCCATGGTTAACTGTGATGCTGAAGACCTGGAGATCGTTCCGGAGATAGTTCTCTCATATTATCATGAAAATCAGATTCTCCTGGAGAACATTTTAAAAATCAGGGAGATATTAGGTTATCCCTCTGTCCTGGGGGATGTTTTAAGCATACTGGATTCTCTTAAGGCATCAGGTGTTGATGAAAAATCATTTGACACTGCGGTGAATCAGGCCAAGGAAAGGGCAGATAAAGAACTGGAAGATGCCATTAAGAAGGTTGATCTTTCGGGTGTAGAGGTGTTGGACCTTCTGAACAAGGGTATGTCTCCCAAGATCCAGGAAATTTTTGACAAAATCCTTAAAGACACCGTTAAAAAGATTAAAGATGATACTGGGGTGAGTTTTGATCCTTTTATTCAGAAATATCCTCTAGAAATCGATGAACAAGAGTTGGAAAGGATCAAAAAACAGGAACTCGGTAAAGAATATGTTAGGGTCTTTGAAGAAAAGGTTAACGCTGCTTCCCAGCTTTATCTTCTTAAAGGTGAGGTGGAAAAAGAAATCCAGGATGTTCTGGAATTTGATTACAAATTCGCCCTGGGCTGTTTCGCCTATTACTATGATTTACACGCCCCCCAGATGGGGGATGGATTCTGCTTTAAGGAAGGTCTGCATTTGAATTTAGCACGGGAAGATTCTTCATACATACAGAGGATTAACTATGCTCTGGAGTCTCCGGACAATGTGGCTCTCCTTACCGGGGCCAACAGTGGAGGTAAAACCACCCTCCTGGAGACACTGGCCCAAATAAGTATTATGAGTCAGATGGGATTACCAGTGTGCGCCCGGGAGGCCCAGGTGAAACTGGTTGATGAACTGTACTTCTTCAGTAAGAAACGTTCCCTGGATGCCGGGGCATTTGAATCATTCCTGAGCACCTTCATGCCCATTGTGGTGCGGGAAGAGGATAAATTAATTCTTTTAGACGAGCTGGAAGCCATAACCGAGCTGGAAGCAGCAGTGAAGATAATTTCCAGTTTCATAAATTTCATACAGGATTCTGAATCCTTTGCCGTGATTGTAACCCATATGGCCCGGGAGATACTCAAAAACACCGCGGTTCGGGTGGATGGGATCGAAGCCCAGGGACTGGATGAGGAGTACAACCTGATTGTGGATCGTACCCCCCGGATGAATTACTTTGCCCGCAGTACACCAGAATTGATCCTGAGAATGGTCTACGAAAAATCCGATGGTAAACTACGGGATATCTACGGGAAGATGTTAGAGAGGTTTTAATTTCTAAAATGTGCTGTCTAAATGAGGTATGATTAGATATAAACCCCAGATCCCACTAGATAGGTTTGATTCTGATACTGGGCCTTTTTTATGTAGGTTATCTTCAGTGATGGCACTGTCTCACCTGGTTTGGGCCACATATAATCCACCCATCCACTGCCTTTTTCTGCGGTCTGGATGAAAAGTTTACCAATGGGTTTCCCGGCAGAATCCACTAGGCCCGTCATGTTTTTACCCTCACCACTGGGGTCCGGAGGGTAAACCACGCGGATTCCATCAATTCTCCATACAAAAATATAACTATCATTGTGTACCCAGGATGAACCGCGAAGCTCAGCAAATGCATTTTCACCATCCTGTTCAACGAGTTGAACTGCCTGATCAACCAGAAAAACCAGTTGTGTTTTTTGCTGGTTTTCAACCTGTTGCTGATAGAAAAAACCACTCGCAGCCACAAAGAACATTAAAATAATACCCAATAGTACGGCTTTACTCATAAACAAACACCCCCAACTCTTTTTCAGTTACTGGCAATAATTCCTTAACTTCTCTATCCAAATTATCTCTGTAGCTGAAACAAATAATATTTATTTAAAGTAAGGTTGAGTTATAGGTCTATCCACAAAACTTCAATTCATGATCTAAGACAAATCTGATCGGAGGACAGAGTATATCTCACTAATAATAGGAAAATGTACTGATTCCACGGGAGAATAAAGTATAAAAACTGGACGGGAATTAATTATGAAAATTATGGGAATTGATCTGGCGGGTAAAGAGGAGAATCCCACAGGGATATGCATTTTAAAGATGAATGGTAAGATCTCACTCCACACTCTGTATGGTGATGGGGAAATACTGGAAAAAATCAGCCAGGATAAACCTTCTTTAATTGTGGTTGATGCACCATTGTCCCTGCCTAAAGGTCGTTGCTGTCTGGAAAAAGAATGCGAATGTGCAGTTGGTGGTCATTTCCGGCAATCAGAACGTGAAATACGCCGTTATGGTCCGGTTCTACCCTTAACCTTCACCGGGATGAAGATGCTCACCATGAGGGGTGTGGGCCTGGCTGAGGCAATGGGCCGGGCTTTCAAGGGGAGGTGTCAGTTGAAGGAAACCCATCCCCGCACCGTCCAGAAGATTCTGGGTTTTGAAGATCTCAAAAGGGATCTGGGTGAATATTTCCAGATGCCCCGGGATAGTAATGAACATGAACTGGATGCCCTGCTGGCAGCATTAACTGGTTTTTTCTATCTTCAAAACTGTTCATTGGAGCTGGGTGATAGGGATGAAGGTACCATAATTATTCCCCAAGGGAGAGAATGTCTGCAAAAATTGAAGGAATGAATATTTATTAGGGATGTTATAAGTTTGAGACTGTTTTTTTAGATTAAGAGTACAATTAAAAGCAGGGGGTTTGGGGTAAAGGAATGTTAAACTGATTATGATATCGTAAATTTAAACTGAGAAATATGTAGAAAAATAGAATTTTATAAATAGGATTTTGCCTGCTGACTAACACGACATGATCATCGGTGGCTAACCCTTAACCCTACATGAGCAACCCTCGTAGCAGGCAGTCTGTCCAGTGCTGGGTTTCTCCTATTCATTGCAGGCGTCGCCTAAGCTTGTAGGAGGACCGTAGGCACAAGTCTATAAAGATATGACCTTGAATTAAATAAAACTTGAACTATTTTGTTATTGTATTTATTCATTTATATCTATATGGGTTATCTGATTATTTAGTAACCCTAACTGGATAGTAATGTCAAAAAACCAGTTTCCATACTTCCGTGCATTGTAAAAGATTAATGACTTTTTTATAAAAAGCATTCTTAAAAATGTAAAAGTATTTTCTATAAAGTATTGTATTTTCTTCTATAAAGTATTCTCTTAAAAAAAACTAGTTAAAGAGGGGGTGCCCCTCTACATGGGTATGTAGAGGGGACAAATGGGGTTAAACATCAAAT
>NZ_JARVXG010000036.1:17500-22500 GCF_029848115.1 Methanobacterium formicicum
TCTCACCAGCCATGGCTTTACATTCGCCACACATTACGCTACCTTCCTGGCACTGGTGGTATATCTCTTTTAACCGGGTATCTGATGGTACAAGATGATAGAGTAACATCTCATACACTACACAATCCTCAGGAACTCCTCCTCTCTCTTTTTGTTCTTCTAAACTTTCTCTTCCACCGGTTTTGGCGGATTTTAGTTTCTTCATAGCCACTTCTGGGGGGTCACTCAGGAATATGGCAGTTTTTGGTTGGCTACTTGACATTTTACCCCCGGTCAAACCGGTGATGAAACGGTGGTAGGTGGAAGAGGGGGTTATGAAATGGAACTTGGAATGGAAACGGTCGGCAATATCTCGGGTTAGGCGTATGTGTGGGTCCTGGTCTGGTCCTACTGGAACCACCGTGGGTTTAGGGCCTCCACACTCCTCCAGTTGGGGGTGTAATATGTCGGCCACCTGTATGAGGGGTGCGTAGATATGTCCAATGTTGGTTGACCCGTTAAAACCGTAAATTGCTTTCATTTCATTCATATTTACCCTTTTTGCCAGTTTATAGGCCAGATCAGTCACTATTTTGTTTTCAGACTGCAGGTAAATGTGCAGGTTTTTATCGGGATCCAGACCCAGGGCCAGGTAGTTGGTTATGTATTCTTCAATGGCAATTCTCTTGGCCTCTGGAAATTCAATTCCCCGGGCAGAGTAAGATTCCATATCGGCAATGGGAATGTAGATTTCGGCGCCATTTTCCTGGTACCAGATGAGCTGGTCCACGATCATTTTGTGGCCTATGTGCATTTTCCCACTGGGCATCATACCGGTTACCACTGCGAATTTACTCTTTTCACGGATGGCTTTAACAATTTTACCATAATCTCTATGTCCAAATATGATTCCCCTTCTCATGAGAGTGTGGGGATCTTCCAGGTCACCTAAAAGTTCTTGGAATGGTTTTATTCCAAATTCTTCAATGAGCTTTTCATAGTTTACTATGGCTGAACTCCATGGATCTATCAATAAATCACCTTTAATATGATAATCGTTGTTTAATTAGTTTATAAAGTTTGGTATGCCTTCAAAATCATTATGGTCGGGTCCACTCAACATTGTAGTAGGTTATGTCCTGTTCATCATCCACCACTGCCAGCAGGAGTTTCTTGTTAACTCCATGGGCCACGCGAACATAGCTGGAAAAATTAAGCACGGATATATCCTGATTTTCAGTTAAAACCCTCACCACAAAATCGGAATGACCATTACCAGGGGATTTACCTCTTTCGTATAATCTAAATTCAGAACCATATTTGAAACCAGTTTTAACTATATATCCTCGGTTTCTGAGGTCCTGGTAAACGATGTAGCGGTAAAAGAGGTCTTCATTCTGGATAATCTTCCTCATCTGGTGGGGTGAGATGATTTTTCCCTGATTTTCACGGTTTAAAATATTTATTTTTCCCTTTTCCTGGAGATAAAAGGCCTCTATTAATGAAAGTTGCAGTTCTTCCTGGTTGTATTTACCGTAGTGGCTTTTCTCACTTAAAGCCACTGCTTTTTTATCTTTGATTATTACTAGTTCTCCAATTAACTCGGCATCCATATAATTTCACCTATTTTTTTAAAATGTACTGGAAAAATTAATTCCAGGGATGGTAAGGGTAGTCTGAATATGTTTTTAAGTTTAAATGACTTTCACTGGATTTTGAGGTTAATCCCTGGCATGTAACCGCTGCAAGTCGTCTTCTTTTTTGTTCAGACGGACCATGAATTCGGCAATCAAACCGTCCAGGAACAAGTGGCTGCTATCCTCGAAAAGGGTTCCCATAGGGGTCAGATCATCGTAGTTTCCCTTGAGAACATGGGAGGTGTAGTATTTCCAGGGAACTTTGCTTTTACTGTCGATGTTTACCACCACGTCGGAATTCTTTCCCAGGGTGGACTGGGGGTCGGTGGTTATCCCTATTACTTTAGTACCAACTTCACGGGCGGTTTCTGCAGCAAGGGTTACGGTTTTGGTTTCTCCTGAACCGGAGATTGCTATGAGGCAGTCCTCTTGGGTAAGGGCCGGGGTGGTTACATCGCCCACCACATGTACTGTGAATCCCAGGTGCATCAGGCGCATGGCAAAGGCTTTACCCACCAGTTCTGACCTTCCGCTACCGACAATGAAGGTGGAGTTAGACTCAGTTATGCATTGGATCATCTGTTCTACCTGTTCAAAGTCAATGCGGCCAATAACTTCCAGGGCATGTTTGGCTATTCCTTCTACGGTTTTTTTTAGATATTCCATATTCTATGAACCTTTATTTTTTTTTCATTATCCATGAATAGGGTTATTTGCGGGAATTTGTTGTTAACTTAAAGTCCGGTGATTCTGATACCGGCTAGTTTAATTTTATTGCGTATATTGAGGTTTATCAAGAGAGGAGTAATTTTTTCCACAATCCGAGCGTTTTCCAAGTTTCCACAGTCTATGGCCCGGACTCCTGGTATTTTTTCGGCCAGTTTCATGGCTTCTTGTTTGGATTCCTCATCATCTCCGGAGATTAAACAATCACACTCCACAATGTTACCTATATTGGTTAGACTGGCCGCACTGATATTGTTGAAAGCAGATACTACCTTCACGTTTTTACTTTTAAGAAAATTAGCACTTCTTTCTGCTGCGGAGCCATCCCACACATTAACGTACTTCACGGGACTGCCACCCAGACAGCTTTCCATGGGAACAGTGGCGTCAATTAGAATCTTACCTTCCACATGGTCTTTTATACTTTTGAGGGTAACCATCTGGGCCTGAAGGGGTACCGTTAAAATCAACAGATCCGCTTCATGGCATACTTCTTCATTGGTCATTCCCTTAACATTGGTGGATTCATCGGATTTCAACGTGCTTTTAATGAGGTTAACTGCATTATCCGCCTTTTTAACATCCCTTGACCCTACAATTACCTGTTCTCCTGCTTGGGCAAATCGCATTGCCAGTCCCAGTCCCTGATCTCCAGTTCCACCTATTATTCCAATTTTCAAGAAAAACATCCCCTAATTTTTTTCTTAATTTCCACATTTCTTTCAAACTTTCTTTTCGAATAAAATTCACTATGATCCAAAATTAGATTAAATGTTCTAATTAAGTATTTGTGTGCCAGTTCAGTAAAATTTTTTTAAAGGTTCATCCTGGTTATAATAGATAGTAAGTTAAGGGTGAGGGAAAACTTGGGTTTTGTGGCGCAAACTATATATAGTAGTAAAGCAAAAAGATGTGTAAAATAAATGAATTATGTCGAATCATTATTCCCGATAGTTAATAACATGCAATAGATGTATTATATATTTTATAAAAACCAATTTAGGCTTTAATACGTTTTTTAACGGTTAAAATATTTTATAACATTCACATAATGGTCAATCAGTATTTTGTGCCATTATGGTTTTGTTGATAGTGTCTTTTTTTATCTATCTGCTAGCAATGTCTCTTTTTAAAGAGAATGCTCAAAAATAGCAGGGGTCATGTCCCCGTGCTATTTTATTATATAATACTAAATTCACAAATTAGAGGTGTTTCAATGTACGGTATGAGGTTCAAAGAACCCAATAGTCTTTAGTGGCGATTGTGGCAAACTGACAAAACCCAAATGGTCCGCAAATTAGTGGCATGTCCGAAATTGGCATGATTTTGTCGGAATGAACCAACGGAGGAATTTTATTAAGCGAAATTTATTTAAAGCGGTTACTATTGCTGCTTTAGTGTTATGTGCACTGCCGGTGAGTAGTGCTTCAAGTATAGGCGGGTATTTCATGCCTGGAGGAATGTACGGAGGAGAATCTGGATACTACTACTGGGAGGATTACTGTCCCCTGTGTGACCATTACGGTTGCCTATTAGTGAATCCCAAGGGAACTTACGAAGGTGAAGTTACCTGTTCCATCTGTGATGCAGACTACGATGGATGTACTGGATACGATAAATCTGGATCCGGTGCAAGGGCTCGATTGATCCCAGCTGTCCTGGAAAAAGAGCCTGAAGTCACAGCCCAGTCTACCGAGGAAACTTCAGTACAGAATACAAATAATACCACAGTAACTCCCAATGCAACTGTAGAATCACCAGAACCTGAAATAACTTCTAAATCATTAGTTCCAATTTCAGATCACCCTGAAACTACCACAACTGTTGATATAGGTATTGACAATGTACTGGTAAACAACACAGTTCTACAGGCCCACCTAAAAAAATTAACTGAATTTGGCTGGTCCTAAACATTAAAAACCAGCCATGGATATTTTTTTTTAAATCTACTAAATCAATTCCCTTTTTTAAAATAAATTTAGTTTTAAATGCATTTTTTGATTTTTATTAAGTAATTATTCGCAATTTTTAGTTATTTCTAATCAAATACCGGATTAATGGAATTTAAAGATGTTTTTTTAAATTATTAGAGGGTTTAAAGAACAGTTCCTTAAACCATTTTTTCTATGAAATTCAGGCTTTGAATAACATCCTGGGGATCTTTCACTTCTACCATCACAATTCCATCATACTGGGCTTCAGCCATGTTTTTAAAGATTGAATTAAAGTCTATATTTCCCGTGCCCAGAGCGTTGTGCTGGTCGAATGTTCCATCATTGTCACTCAGATGCACGTGCTTAATCAGGGAATAATCAAACATTTGGGCGGATGAAAAGCCAGAATTATGGGCATGTCCAACATCCAGAGTCATGTATACCTCAATTTCTTCGAGAAGGGAGTTCAATTCATTTAAATCCTGGTAGAGCAGACCTTCGATCACCGGCATATTCTCCACGCACATGTAGATACCCAAATCCTGGGCATAGTCCGCACATTCTACCAGAGATTCCAGGTTGTACTTTAATATGCTATCTGCTATTTTTTTCCCCATAATGGGCATGCTTCCGGGATGTACCACTACCAGATCTGCATTCCACTCCACTGCCCGGTCCATGGACCTTTTAACTGCGGTAATTGAGGAATTACGAATGAGCTGGT
>NZ_JARVXG010000036.1:27500-33406 GCF_029848115.1 Methanobacterium formicicum
ATCCAGTGGAACACAGCTTATCTCCTCCCATGCACAACGCTGCTTTTCAAGAGCTTAAACTGGATTATGTTTACGTTCCTTTCCATGTTAAACGCGGAAACCTGGCCCGGGCCATGGAAGGTGCCCGGAAGATGGGAATCATGGGCCTTAATCTGACCCTACCCCACAAAATAGAAGTCATAGACTACCTGGATGAACTGGATGAAGCTGCAGAACTGATAGGTGCAGTGAACACAGTGAAGTTCACAGAAAACAATGCTGTTGGTTACAATACTGATGGTGTTGGTGCGGTGAAGGCCATTGAAGAAACAACACCAGTTAAGGGTAAAAAAATAATCATAATTGGGGCAGGTGGTGCAGCAAGGGCAATAGCATTCCAGTTACTCCTGAGTGGTGTGGGAGAAGTTTTAATTGCCAACCGAACCAGGGAAAAAGCCTGCAACTTAAGGAATGATCTGAAAAAAACATTCAACAATTCATTAGGTTGTTTAGGATTGGATGATGAACTTGAAATGGAACTTAAGGATACCGATGTACTAATTAACACCACACCAGTGGGAATGCACCCCCATCAGGATGATGAGCCGGTGGTGACTAGTGATATGATGCATCCGGATCTGGTGGTGAATGATATTGTTTACAACCCCCTTGAAACTGGCCTCCTTCGTGAGGCAGATAAAGTGGGTGCACAGACAGTTCACGGGACTAAAATGTTAATTTACCAGGGAATAGAGGCGTTTCGTATCTGGACTGGGATAACCCCGCCTTTTGAAGTATTTGAAACCGCACTGATGAGGGAACTCGGTTACTGAGTTTGTAATTTAAATTTCTTAAATGACTCTTATTGGAGATATTTACCATGGATAACATACCATCCACTGATAATCATATACACGTAGACCCTATAAACGGTGAAGGACCACTGGAAATAGCTTCAAAGTTTCACCGTTCCGGGGGAACTGCCATGATCATCCCCAACAAGCCCACCTGGACCGTAAGTCCCCAGTGCAGTTTTGCCAAGGCAATGGAACTGGTAGTGGGCTACGTGGATGAAATTAACCGGGAAACTGAGGTACAGGCCTTTGCGGTGGTGGGAGCACACCCTGCCGAAATCAGCCGCAGGGTAGAAGCAGGTATGGAACTCGTAGAGGCTGAAGAACTCATGAGGGGTGCCCTGGAAACAGCACAGAAGATGGTGATGGAGGATAAGGCCGTGGGAATTGGTGAAATCGGCAGACCCCATTATCCTGTCTCTCCGGAGGAGATGGAGGTTCATAACCGTCTCATGGTCTACGCCATGGAACTGGCCCGGGAGGCAGACTGTCCAGTGCAGCTGCACACCGAAACTTCTACTGAAGAACAATTCCAGGAATTTGCACAGATGGCCAGTACCGCTGGTTTGAAGAAAGAAAAGGTTATAAAACATTTCTCTGGACCAATGGTTCTACCCGAGGAAAACCACGGACTGACTCCCTCCCTTATTGCCAGTGGAGATGTGATGAGGGAAGCTCTAAGGAAGGGTAAAAAATTCCTCATGGAAACTGATTACCTTGATGACCGAACACGGCCCGGTGCAGTTATGGGTCCCAGAACAGTTCCCCGAAGAACCCGGAAGCTGATAAATGCCGGTCTCATCACCGAAGAAGATGCCTACCAGATCCATGTGGAAAGGGTGGAGAAACTGTACAGTGTGGAGATGGATCTGTAGCAGTTTAGGACATAACCGCGGTTTTGGCAACGTCTGAGCTGGAAAAAGTTAAGTTAATAATTAAAGTTAATTAATTTTAATATTATCCTTTTAAACGAATTAATTAACCCAGAAACTTGTTTCATAAATTAAATTAAGAAAAGGAGATTTTTCAATCTTTAAAATTTTTACTCTTTAAATATTCCAAAAAAAAGTTTTTTTTTATCCGTGCCCTCCGCCAATGAGGTAACAGACCACGCTGATTAAGATTCCAATGAGCACGATTTCCACACTGGTTCTGAGTAAACTTTCCCGGGATACCTTTCCCAGATACACACCCAATATGATCAGTGCGGTAAAGCAGAGTATTAGTGTGCATATTATGGCAGTTATCCGGTCAGAAATTAGCAGGAATGGTAGGACTGGTACGAATGAACCGATGAAGCTGCTGAATCCATGGGTGAACATGCTCATGTAGATACGCCTTTTGGCCTGCTGGTGAATGTGGGTATCATCCAGTTTACCCTCTTCCAGCATCATCTTCTGCTCCAGTTCCCGGAGGGTCCGGACTTCTTCGGCCCGTTCACCAATGAAAGACCCGTATGAATTGGACATAGCCAGAGCCACACCAGTGGAAAGACCAGTCAGTCCTACGGCAAAGTTGGATAGTTCTATTCCACTGGCTGCTGACACCCCACTAGCAGTGAGGGTCACTCCCATGACGGCCAATATTCCATCCATGGTTCCCAGAGCCACGTAACGGCTCATCTTAAAGTATTCACTTATGAATTCGCGGATATTCATTCCAATTTTCTCCAATTATCCAGGATTTTATAAAAAATTATTCAATTAAATTAATTCAAATTAATCCCATCCCTTCTTCAGATGGTAATTTATCCCCTACCCAACTCTTTATGGGCTCGTGCCAGATGCCCGGCAGCCAGTGCACCCATCAGGGATAGTTCCCCTGCCAGGACAGTTCCGCCAACGATTTCAGCGAACTTGTTCACCTTACCAGATCCCGCCACGCCTAAAATGTTCAAACAATCCTGTGCAGTCTCCAGTCGGGTTCCACCACCTATTGTGGCCAGGGGCAGGTCCGGTAGGGTCACTGAAAAGTACAGATCACCATCTTTAACCTCGGCCGTGGTTATTCCCAGGCTGCCCTCCACCACGTGGGCGGCGTCCTGACCGGTAGCCAGGAACAGAGCAGCGATCATATTGGCGTACTGGGCATTGAAACCTATACTACCGGCTATAGCTGAGCCTATGAGGTTTTTAGCTATGTTAACTTCCATAATAGATTCCGGTGTGGTTTTAAGTTTCTTTTCCACAATTTCCCGGGGAATAATAATATCAGCAGTCACAGTTTTTCCCCGTCCTTCTATGAGGTTCAAGACTGATGGTTTTTTATCCACACAGAGATTACTGCTTAAAGCCAGTACATGGGCTCCAGTTTCCCTGGTTAAAATATCCATGGCCTTGTCCGTGGCAATGGTTACCATGTTCATACCCATACTGTCACCGGTGGTGAAAGTGAAACGGGGATAAACGTAACGTCCCACCACTATTACTGGGTCGATTTTTAAAAGACGTCCGTGACGGGTTGTACTTTCCGCTGCTTCTTTAAGTTCTATAAAATGTCTTTCAATCCACTCTTTTATTTTAAGGGCTTCAGTGACAGATTCTGTCTGTATAACTGGGGCTCTGGTCATTTTATCATCGATTATACGTACATTGGCACCACCCACTTCCCGGGTGACAGAACACCCCCGGTTAATGGAAGCCACCAGTGCACCTTCCGATGTGGCCAGAGGAACGTAATAAGTACCCTGGGCATATTTCCCGTTGAGGTGTAACGGTCCGGCCAGTCCTACTGGTATTTGAACGGTTCCTATGGGGTTTTCAATATTCCTTTTCAGGGCCTCAGGCAGATCCAGGGAGTACTGGGAAAGATGAGTTAGACTGGAACCTGCTACCTGTTCCGCAAACCCCCTTCTTACTTCAATTGCCTCCTGGACATTACCAGTGTAACTTTCAATTTGATGGAGTTTTATCTCTCCCTTAATAAGTTTTTCTATGATTTCTTCTTTATTTGCCATAAAAATCATCCTGGAATATTTTTTGGGAATAAGTTCAATGAGTTTAATAGAGAATTAGTTTATCCCGGGACAGGTAAATTAAAATGATTATGTTTCCTGGTACTATTACTGGATTTCACATATTACGGGATTTACTTTAAATTATTTCTTTCATTATATCTGCAATTTGTGATGGTTGTTGTGCTACTTCCACTCCTGCAGCTTTAAGAGCATTTATTTTACTTTCAGCAGTACCAGTGTCCCCTTCAATTATGGCTCCGGCATGTCCCATTCTTTTCCCTGGAGGGGCAGTTCTACCGGCAATGTAGGCCACCACTGGTTTGGTGATGTTTTCAGCAATGTACTCTGCCGCCTTTTCTTCCGCATTACCTCCGATCTCCCCGATCATGGCCATAGCTTTGGTTTTTGGGTCTTCTTGGAATTTCTGCAGTACATCTGCAAAATCCATCCCCACCACCGGGTCGCCACCGATTCCCAGACAGGTACTTTGACCCAGACCAGCATGGGTTATCTGACTGGCCACTTCATAGGTCAAGGTTCCACTGCGGGATACTATTCCAATATCTCCTGGATTGAATATATGGGTGGGCATGATTCCTAGTTTACCCACTCCGGGTGTTATAATTCCAGGGGTGTTGGGGCCAATGACTTTGCAATCATTTTTTCGGGCGTAATGAGTTATTTCCATGGAATCCTGGACAGGTATGTGTTCAGTGATAATCACGGCCAGTTCCAACTGTGATATGGATTCAAAGGCAGCGTCCTTGGCAAAGGGTGCAGGTATAAATATTATTGATGCATTAACATCCAATTCTTCCTTTATTTCGGCAATAGAATTGTAGACTGGGACTCCTTCAAATTCCTGGCCTCCTTTACCGGGTGATGTTCCAGCCACGATGTTGGTGTTGTATTCTAACATGCTCTTGGTGTGGAAAGAGCCTTGTTTACCGGTAATTCCCTGCACCACACATCGTGTGTCTTCATCAAGAAATATCACTGATATCACTTCCTTAAATTGTTGTTAAATCTAATTTAATTTATTTCTAATTTTCTTTTATTGTAGGGATGCTTATTTTTTTTCAAAATTATGAAGATGGGGTTAAACCCTTAAAAGATGGTGGTTAAACCCTTAAAATTTTCATACGCTCTGAAAGGGGTACTGCCAGATCAATAACATTTCCATTCATATAGGCAGTTATGGACATGATTACACTACCGGGGATGATATGCGAAGGTGATCCTCTTTTTACCAGGTAAACATTTTTATTACCCAGTGCTGCTCCCATCATGGCCCCGGAAACTATTCCAATACTTTCAATATCTTCTACAGTTGCCACTACCACCGGGTCATCGGTTTCATCAGAAACATAGCCCACCCCGGGTATTTCCTGACCATGGTTTAAACTACTGCCCACATCAGTGACCTGATCCAGGCCACGGGCTGCTTTAATCACTGAATCAGCAACGTTATGAACAAATCCTTCACCACCATAGGTGTCAAAGGCCACTACAATAGCGTCAGGATACCTGTCCTGTCTTATTTTAGCCTCAGCATAGGATATCCCCTCACCGGCATCTTCTCTGGTGGTTGATATTCCATTGATATCTCCCAGGTCTTCGGCATTACTACGGAGTATATCCACGATGCCCTGATTCACATCTTCCAGTTTATCATCTTCTACAAAGGCACTGATAACCACATCATCACCGGTAATATTGGTGAGAGCAGCTTTATGGGCCCCTTTAGTTATTAAACTGGGAATATCTTTTTCTAGGTTTTTAATTAGGTTTTCACTGCAGGACACATCATTTTTGGAAATGTCTGCACCAATGGAGGTAATCTTCAAATCATCACCTGAACTCGTTAAAACATCAAATACCTATTTATTCCTGGACAAAAATCCATGAATTACTTATACTGAGAATAACTTGGTGAAATATTAGTCTTATACATTTCTTATAGTTTTTTCATACAATGGTTTAAAATTTTTGGAACTAAATAACAGTATAGCTCTTAGACACTGTCAAAAACTTGAGGGTTTTTGAAATTTGTGTTTTGATAAACAATTATTTTATTTTTCTTTAAACTCATTATTTTCTGAAATAAAAAACTAAAA
>NZ_JARVXG010000037.1 GCF_029848115.1 Methanobacterium formicicum
GCCGGCAATGGTGATGGAAATTGAAGGCATGGAAGGGAAATTTATTTTAATATAATGGAGTATGGGGGACGAATAATGAATAAAGTTCCTAGGTCAATTCTAGAGGAAATCCAGGAAGAAACCCATCAGAAATTAAAGGATAATGAAGATTTTGATTCTGAATTAATATCAAAACTTAGAAAATTAGATATTTATGATTCTATTCCAAATGAACGAAAATTAATTTCTATTTTACGAGGTGAATCCCCATGAGGATACAGGAACTGGAGATCTGTAACTTCAGAGGGATAAAAGAATTAAAACTTGAACCCAATGGGAATAACTTCCTAATTTCGGGTCCCAATGGTTCAGGAAAAAGTGCCATTGTGGATGCAGTGGACTTTCTTTTAACTGGTGATGTCTCTAGGATGAAAGGACCCGGAACCAAGGACATCAAATTGAAAGAACACGCACCCCATGTGACTTCAGATTTGAAGGATTGCTGGGTTAAAGCAGTAGTTGAGCTTTCAGGCATTGATGAACCAGTGGGAATAAAACGTGAGATGAGCAAACCTCGAGATCTTATCTGTGATGATGAATATGTTGATTTTCTAAAACCTGTCCAGGAATTAGCTTCCCGGGGGCAGCATGTATTAACCAGGCGTGAGATTCTTAACTTTGTTACCGCTGATGCCAATAGAAGGGGAAAACAAATACAAAACCTGCTTAAGATTAATGAAGTAGATCTTACCCGTCAAAGATTGGTCAAAGTTCGAAACCAGTTAAGAAATGAATTTAAAAATGCCCAGGGAAATCTGGAAACCTCAAAGACTCATATAAATAGTACGGTTGATACTGATACATTTGATGAGGATGTAATTCTCAATTTTGTAAATGAAAATAGGAAAATATTGGGTGGTGGACTAGTTAAGGTGCTTGATTCATCCACTGTTAAGTTCGACCTTCAGTCCCCAGATATTGGCTCTGATGAGAGAATCAATCTGGAGTTACTGGAAAAAGATCTTGAAAACCTTCCAGATGCTGATTTTAAAGAAGAAATAGGGTTGTTACAATCTCAATTTAAAGAGTTGTATGATAAGATTCAATCTGATAAGACTAATCCTAAAGATCGACTCGTTTTAACTCAGTTAGGTTTGAAATTAGCAGGAGATACATGCCCCTTATGTGATACTTCCTGGGATTCTGATGAACTGGAGATGCATCTATCCATAAAGTTAAAAAAACTTCAAAAAGTCCGGGAAGATATCGAAAGGTTAGAAGAATTATCTACTGAGATATCCTACCAGGTTAAAAATAAGTTGTCCAGTATTAGTGAAGTACTAAAGGCAAGTAGGGTGTTAGGATTAGACACAGAAACCTATCATCTGATGGTTTGGGAAGAGAATCTTTTAAGGATTGAGAAGGTTCTGGACTCGGATAATTATCAAGGTGAACCATTATCCCCAGCCATGGATCTTCAGGAAATAGGTAATCGAATATTTAAAGTGGCAGACGAACGTTACGAAACCACTTCCCCAGAGCAAACTGCCTGGGATAAACTCAGCCGATTGGAAGAGAACCTTAAATATTATGAAGAAAACCTTGTGAAAAGAGAAGAAACTGAAAATGCACTCGGTAATGCTGAGGCACTTCATGATGCTTTTATCAAAAGCAGGGATCAAGTCCTGGATGAATTATACACTAGTATTAAGGATCGTTTTGTAGAACTTTACAGGCAACTTCATGGTAGTGATGAGGAAAACTTTGATGCTTTACTGACATCATCTGGTGCAGGAGTTGACTTTAAAGTAAATTTCCATGGCCAAGGAAACCACCCTCCACATGCACTACACAGTGAAGGGCATCAAGATAGTATGGGAATCTGTTTATACTTAGCCTTGGCTGAGCGTCTGACACAGGGATATATTGACCTCATAGTCCTGGATGATGTGATGATGAGTGTGGATGCACCTCACAGGAGACAAATCTGCCATCTTTTAGCTGATTTCTTTAAAGGAAAGCAGTTTTTCATTACCACTCATGATCAGACGTGGGCTAGACAGCTGAGACTCGAAGGTGTGGTGAGTTCTAAAGGTATGGTGGAATTATACGATTGGCAGATTGATTCCGGACCTAGAGTGAATTCACAGGCTGATATGTGGAATGCCATAGACAAAGATCTAACAAGAAATGATATCCCTGCGGCTGCTGCTAAATTAAGGAGAGGTTCTGAAGAATTTTTCCGATCGGTATGTAATTCATTAAGAGCAGAAGTAAAATTCAGGGATAATGGCCAGTATGAATTAGGTGATCTTCTACCCCCTGCTCTTAAGACTTACAAGAATTATTTGAAGAAAGCAAAAAAAGCAGCAAGATCATGGGATGATAATGAAGAATATGATAGATTGGTTGCTTTAGAAAAATCGTCTGGTGAAATATTCAGTCGAACTAACTCTGAAAATTGGGCTGTGAATGCTAATGTTCATTATAATAAATGGGCTGATTTCACTCTTTCAGATTTTAAACCTGTAGTTGAATCATTTACTGATCTTTATTCTGTCTTCAAATGTGATAAATGCGAAGGATTGTTGCATGTAAATGTAAATGCAAACAAGGTTGAAGCTGTTAGATGTAACTGTAATAGTTTTAATTGGAATTTAAAGGGTAAATAGGTGAAAAATTTACATGATTCTTAAATAATATTCTCGAGGTTTTAATAGTGAAAAATAAATCTTACTATTATAATGAATTTGATTTAAAAGAAGAATTTTCGAGTTTATCATCTAAAACTACTGAACAATTCCAAGAAGATGCTATAAACAAGTTAACGGATTGGTTCAATCAGAACCATAAACCTTATTCAGGAGGTGTTTTAGCAATACCTACTGGCGGAGGTAAAACCTTTGTTGCTAGCCGTTTTCTGAGTTTAGGACCACTTTCAAATGGATATAAAGTCTTATGGTTAGCTCATACTCATCATCTTTTAGAACAAGCCTATACAACAGTTGGCGAAGAAATTGGTCACACCAATCCTTCTAGAGATAAATTATCTTTAAGAGTTGTTTCAGGAACTAAAAATCATTATAAAATGCGTGATATTAGCGAAAATGATGATATAATTTTTGCAACCCTTCAAACAATTACAAGATCATACAAAAAAGAATTCAAACATCCAAGTATTGAAAAATTTTTAGAATCTACAGATGGAAAATTATTTGTAATTTTTGACGAAGCTCATCATGCCCCTGCTTATACATATAGGCAGTTGATACTTTCCCTTAGACAAAGATTCCCAAAAATGCATATATTAGGAATGACTGCAACCCCAACCAGAACTGACGTCAAAAAGGGAATTTCTAAGACGGAAAAAGAAAAATTGGAAAGAATTAAAAACGTTCAAGATGGCAGACTAAAAGAACTCTTTCCACAAGGGAATCTGTATAGAATTAGCATGCATAATTTAATTGCTTTAAATATTCTAGCAAAACCTATTTTTGAACCGCCAAAATATACCAACTACGAAGTTGAGATTACTAATGAAGATTTAAACAAATTAAAGAATAATAATAAAGTTCCGGAACATATAATAACTAGATTAGCTTCATACGCCCCTAGAAGTGAGTTTATTGCAGATACCTATGCTCAAAATCAAGACAGATATGAACAAACAATCGTTTTTGCAGACCGCAGAGAACAATGCGTTCAACTATGTGACTACCTTAAAAAAAAGAATGTGAAAGCAGGTTATATTTTCTCACAGGGAAAAGAAGAAGGTGGAAGCTTTCAAAGAACAGATGAAGAAAACAGGAAAGTGTTGGAAGACTTTAGAAATGGAAATATAGATGTAATTGTAAATATTCGGATGTTAACAGAAGGAACTGATGTTCCTAAAGCTAAGACTGTATTTCTCACTCGTCAAACTCTTAGTGAAATTTTAATGACACAAATGGTAGGAAGGGCATTAAGAGGGCCTAAATTTGGTGGGAAAAAGAATGCATTTATTGTACCGTTCATAGATGACTGGAAACACAAAATTTTATGGGTGCCCCCAGAGATTGTGAAAGGTGAAATTTCGGTTACTCCCCCACCTCCACCACCACCTGTTGTATTGGAATTTGTATCATTTGAAGCAATTAAAAAAATATCTGATGAGTTATATACAGGAGATTTCATCTTTGAATCCTATTTGAAAAAATTTATTCCTATTGGATGGTATCAAACTGAATTTAAAGGAACAGAAGACAGTGGGGATAATACCATAACATTAAGGGATCTAGTAATGGTATTTGATCAAGAAAAACCTTATTTCGACAAATTCATTCAAGAACTTAATAAACTTGACATAAGTAACTACAGGAGTCCAGATACTAAGTTTAAATCTAAAAAATCTGAATTGAGAACTTGGTATGATACCTTCTTCAGTGAAATAGAAGAACCTGATGATAATGATTTGAGAAATCTTTTCAATATTACAAGTCATGTTGCTCAAAATGAAGTCGAACCAATCTTCTTTGAATTTGAAAATAGAGAAGCAAATGATATGGACGCTCTAGTTGCTAATTTCAGTTCAATGAATCTAAAGATGGGCGAATTAATTGAAAAAGTGAAAAATGAGTTCCAAAGAAGCGATCGTTATTGGAATTCAATATATCCTAATGAAGATCAGTTTTTAAAACATTTCTTAATCCGTTTAGTAGCTTCAGAAAAAGAAGAAGAGAAAGATAAAGATGATAAATTTATTAGCTCAAATGAATTTACTGAAAAGACTGAACTAGAAAAACTAAAGAGTATAGATCTTAATATTCGAAAAGAAGCATGTGATAATTTATTGTCCATTGGTAAGGATTGTGAATTAAAAGAAGAAACAATTGAAGCCGTTTTTGATATTTCTAGAAGAGATTCTGAACAAGAAATAAGACAAAGCGCTCAAAATACTCTTAATAAAGTTGAACGGAAATTATTACCCGTTGAAAGAAGTGAAATCATTAGAAGAGATGGTGATGCATGTTTATGTTGTGGTGAAAGAAATTATTTGCAAATTGACCATATTAAACCAAAATGGATAAAGATTGATAATTCCTATGAAAATCTGCAAACATTGTGCAAATTTTGTAATGGTTTGAAGGGAACCAAAACTATTAATTTCCTTGAGAATGAGACTAAACTACACATTAAACCTTCAGAACCTCCCTCTTTTAAAGATATTTATTATATGGATCGACTTAGCGATGTTACAAATCTAGAACTATGGAAAAAGATCCTGAAAAGACAAATAAACTTTTTTTATCAGTGCAATGCAGTGGATTCCGTGAACATCGGTAAAAGAGGATATAATCTTCGTAATTGGGAAATCAGATTATATTCAGGAAATGATCCTGATTGGATTAAAACTCATCTTGATTATTTGGCTAAAGAAATACTCTTCCTTAGAGATCGTTATAATCTTAAGGGGCCCAATATGATAAAAATCGTTGATTAATAACACCAACAAAAAAAACTTTCAATAGTTTAAATATCAAAATATTTAATCAAATCCTCTTTTAGACCAGATCTTTGCACTTGAGACATTGATTGTTCTTTTAGGATAACTGTAAACTCATCAGCTAATTCTTGGAGTAAGCGTTCCCATAATACATAGTAATCATGGTTAAAATTAATGGTTTTAATACCGGTAGTATCATTTACACCCTGCTTCAGTAAATGAGGATTTAAACTACTAATAATTTCTTCAATAACCTGGTTTAAGAAAACTTCATCCATCTTAAGATAGCATGCATCACTATGATATTGGCTGATACTTTCCATTCTCTTCCTAAGAATAGAGCGTGCATTTGAACATAAATCAACTATATATTCTTCAGATATTTCAAATAGTTCATCAATGTCTTCTTTAGTAATAAAATCCTTCTTGAAAAGAGATTCAGATTTATAGTGGGTTAATATGGGGTTCTCCTTATATTTCTCTACAAGATATAGTAAACTAGAAACTGGTAAGAAAGATAATTTAATTCCCTCTGTCATTTCCTGGAATTGAGTAACATATTCTGGAATTTTTTCAGGGAAATCCGGTGCCACAACCACCATATACTTAACATAATCTTTATAAGCTCCCATTAGTTGGTCCTTACACATATCAGTACAGTAATTCTTTAAATTTAATAATTGAGGGTCTCTAATTGTTCCAGAATGGGCTGCCCTGCAATTAATAACCACAATATAAGGTTGTGGTGCATAGGTACCAAGGACTAGAAGATCCCACCCTTCCGTGCGTCTATTAAAAATAGTTTCATATTCAAGTAACTGGAATGATTCATTTACCAGGGTTTTGAAAACCTTTTCTGGTATTTCTCCATATTTTTCCCGGGCTAGAACTGTATTCTTAGTGGAGATTTCCATTAAATCTGATTTGAGATCATTTAGGATGTTATCGATATTTCTGTCATCAGAAACAACAATTCCATCCTCTTTTTTTCTTTTATCCACAATTTCCATTAAGACATCTAATTTTTTACCAGAAATATGATTAGGTTGGGTGTTTAACTTATCTTGACAAATTAATTCACCAATCACTGCGGGGTAGTGTTTACAAAATGGTGATTGTCCTTGTCTAACCCGGTAGATATAATCTTTGCATTTACCATCACAGGTATAGGAAAAATCATCTGTGCCTAAATTATAAATTTTTACATTTAAACTATCTACAGAGGCCAGGATCAAATCATCAGTACAAGATTCTATCTTCACTGCCTTTCTTAAAACAAAATCTTCTGAATCTTTAATTTTAGCAATCAGCTTAGCTTCTTGTAACTTAGTTACTATTGTATCTAGTTCAGAAGGTGATAAAGTTAGATTTTCAGCTGCGAATTTGACTAGTTTTTGTTGTTTGAGAGAAGAATATCCTTTTAAACCGTTATGTTTACAGATTTCTTTAACCTCTTTCATGGTGATGGTTTTTAGTAGATCTTCCCGGTTAGATGTTGACATATTTCATGATATATGAAATTAATACATAAAAACATTATAGATTTGATTTTGGTAAATAAAATTAAATAAAAAAAGAAAAAATTAGATATTTTCAATAAAGCTATTGAAATTATCCACGGCTTTGAATTCAACGTCCTGACTTAGTGCTTCAAAGTGCTTTTTACCACACTTTATTTTGTCTGCTTCAGTTTGTCTTAATGATCCAATGTCAACATTTCCCTTAGTTTCCAGGACAAAGTATAACTTTTGTTCACCCTCTTTATCTAAAAGCACAGCCCAGTCAGGATTATATGATCCCAAAGGAGTTGGAATTTTAAACCATGGCGGAAGTTTAGCATATAATATAATATTTTCATCTTCCTCAAATCTTTCTGCAAACCCTTTTTCAATCTCAGAATCATATATAACATGGTCGTAAACTGAACGTTCACTTTCTAACATATTTTTCGATAAATAACCAAAGAGTTCAGTTTCGTTAAATAATTCTTGGGCATAATATTCACTATCCCCAATTTTGGTGTATTTAATCCCATCCACTATCATATGATTCATTTGAGAGGAAATAATCTTTAGAGTATCTTCCATATATTGTTGAGGATTTCTCTTAAATTGCTTTAATGTATCACTTTTAATTAAGATATCCACCAATGTTCTACGGGTTAAATAGGTCTCATTTTGTAAAAAGGTTATTATATCCGGTAATAATATCTCATCTTCTTCAGAATGAACTACTCCATGCTGTTTTTCAAATGATTCAATACCTTTACCTTTGATAAGTAATCCGGCTTTAGTATAAATGAGTTTAGGTGTTTTAACATCTAAATTCTCGTCCATGGCTTTAGAACAGTTATTAATTAGTTCTTGGCTATCGAAATCAACGGCATAGGTGGTTTTATATTTGATCTTATCCCAGAAAGCCTTGAATTCCTCACTTAAATAGACTTGCTTATTTATCTTGACTTCTTTTTTATCATTAAGGTTTTTAATATCTAGTTTCTTGGTAAGTTTACGGGCCGCAGCTTCAATATCTTCTTTGAATTGTTGGTATTTTTCAGGAATTTCCACGGCTTTCTGTTTTATGGCAATCTTTAATTCATCCTGAACCTTACCTTTGGCATCAATATAACCTTTATCTTTGAAATGATTGAATATCTCCTCCGAAGCCTGACTTCCCAGGTGCTCTAATTCGCCCTTGTCATTTTCAAAGCTGATACTGGCAAAGGTATGTTTTTGAATGATTCCGAATTTAATTCCTTCATCATCCTCAATTTCTTTTTGCAGGGTCTTGGCAAAGTCTTCATAACTTTCATTGGCCATGACTGTGAGGGTGTTAATCTGATTATCCTTGATTCTTTCCCCTTCCTGATTTACACATAACCTTAAACCTCTTCCAATTTCCTGTCTTTTTTTGATGGTGGATCTAGTTTCATTTAAGGTACAAATCTGGAATACATTTGGATTATCCCAACCTTCACGTAGGGCTGAATGAGAAAATATGAATCTGAGCTTACTATCAAAACTTAAAAGCTTCTCTTTATCTTTCATTATCAAGCTGTAAGTGTCATCATCAGCTAAGGTGTTTCCCCTAGTGTCTTTAAGGACTCCTTTCTTATCCTGGGAGAAATAACCATTATGAACTCCATCCGCAGGTGTTTCTAAATCTATTTCTTTAAGTAAGGTGCTGTATTTTTGTTTACTGATTACTTTCTTGTATTCTTCTTCAAATATTTCAGCATAAATTCCTTTTTGAGGATTGCCTTCCTCATCATAGTAACGGTAATTAGCCACTTTATCGATAAAGAATAGGCTTAGAACCTTTATACCTAAAGGATTTAGTTTTAACTCCTTGTTAAGATGTTCTTCTATGGTTTTACGGATTTGTTGACGTTTAATAAGTAAATCATCAATATCTCCTACAGGCTTTCCAATGGCGAGAACATCCTCTCTATTGGTGAAATCTACATATTCATTTCCTTCTTCACAATAGATTTCATTGACTACATACCCTTCATAGATTTCCCTATTTCCGAGTTTTCTAGAGGAAAGATCATCACCCTGTTTTACAGTGACAGTTTTCCGCTTAGTTTTACCTTTATTGAAACTATCTATCTCAATTTTAGCAGTGATAGGTGATTTCTTATTGTCCACCGAGACTAATTTTAAATAAGCTTTATTATGATAATCAGCTGATTCAAAGGAGGCTACTTCAATTTGCTTAACCAACCCCTTATCATAGGCATCAATGGCATCCAACTTATATACTAAGTTGTGAATTTCTTTATGGGTTGCTGAGTATTGTAAAGTACAAAGAGGATTTAAAGAAGCGATTGCTTCCTTAGCTTTGACAGTTGCTGAAGTGGATTGAGGTTCATCAATAATAACTATAGGATTAGTTTCTTGGATCAGTTCAATAGGCTTCATACCGCTTAATTTATCATTTTCGCGGTGAATAATATTAGCTTTGGTTTCTTTGGTAGGATCAGTGAAGCTTCTACGGAAAGCGTCAATATTAATAATCATTATTTGAATATTGCTGTTAACTGCAAAGTTTCTGACCTGTTCCAGCTTTTGACTATCATAAATAAATGAATCATAAATTACATTATCATATAACCCTTTGAAATGATCCCTGGTCATCTGGATGGCCTTATAAACTCCTTCTTTAATGGCTATGCTGGGAACTACAATAATGAATTTGGTAAAACCATATTTTTTATTTAGCTCAAATACTGTTTTAAGGTAAACATAGGTTTTTCCAGTCCCGGTTTCCATTTCAATATCAAAATTAAGATTATTGGGACTTAAAGTTTCACTGGGAGCTAAAAAATTCTGTAATTGAACTTTTTTAAGGTTTTCTAATATGTCATCGTTACTGATTTCTAATCTATTTCCTATACCTTGCCCAGCATCATAAAGACCAACTTGAACACCCGGAACAGTAAAATAGGATTGCATGGAATTTTGGCCTTCAAATAAATCCACAATAGCCGATATAGCTTCATCCTGATATTCTAAATTAGGATCAAATTTAAGTTTCACTTAAACCACCTATATTGTTACAAATTCCTCGATTCCATTTGTTTTAAGAGTTTCTTTGATGTTTGTCTTGTCACTATCACTGGCAAAACCATTATCCTTAAAGACGACACGCATGACTTCAGGGGAAAGATCATCTTTTAATTTAATGATTTCAGAAGCTAATGTTGATGTTAAATTATCATCTAAACAGACGATTAAGGCCCCAAATCCGATAGAATAGAATTTTTTATCTTTGATCTGATATTCTTCAATTGGTAATGTGAGATCAATTCCATACTTGAGCATTATTTCATAGACTAAATCAAGTTCGTTGCGGCCTGGAACGAGATTTTTTACACTATCTAATAAAGTCTGTTCTAGATTATCGTATTCAGGATCCCATTTGGATAAATTAGATGAATCAAGTTTGAAAACTTTAAATCCAATATCTAAATTATTATTAGTTTTAGAATCTAGTGAAGTTTGGCCATTTTGATTCATTTCAGAAACAATTTTATCTCCTGCTCGTCGAATACGTTCTTTACCAATCTCACAGATATTCTCGTAACCTTCTTTATAAGTATCATCGTTTTTATCAATTTTTTCCGGTAATTGGACCATTATAAACTTACGATTACCCCCATCTTGAACATTTAATTGCATTAAGGAATCTGCAGTAGTTGCAGATCCTGAAAAAAAATCTATTACAATTTCATTTTTTTTAACCCTACTAATTATTGACAAATATTTAATTAATTGAGTTGGTTTTGCAAAATCAAAAGGTATTTTCAGTGACTTTAATTCTTGTGAGGCTTTAGAATTCATAGCATCTTCAATAATAGTTCCCGGAACTACTTTACTTTCTTCTTGAGACTTATAATATTGCTTTGTAAAGATGTTCCACTGTGATTTTTCTCCATTCTCATTAATAAGTGGACTATTTTTAGATTTTTTGAATACTAAATTTTTTTTCTCAATTAAATAAGAATCTGCAGACCATCGCCAAACTTTATCATCTCTAGTCTTCGGAACAACTTTTTCACCGTCTTTTTTAATTTTAGGAAAAATATTTCCAGGAGGAATAGCCAAAGACCCATCAGGACATTTAACATAATATCTTTGGTTTTTACATCCTCTTAGAGGATCTAATGATCCTTGGAACAATCCGCTGGTTTTATATTTTCCAATTTCATCCTGATTTTTGAATTGTTTTATATAATTTTCATTTTGAGGAAAAACAAATCCTTTATTTAAAGACACATTTTTAGTATAACAAAGAATATAATCTATAGATGGACTAACAAATTTTCCCATACTACTGCCCTTTTTCATAACTCTTGAAAACACAGCGACAAAATTTTCTTCCCCAAATATTTCACTGGAAATCTTCTTAAGGTTATCTATCTCATTATCACCAATACTTATGAAAATAACGCCATCATCACTTAGTAAATTTCTAGAAAGTCTTAAACGTGGATAAATCATATTTAGCCAATTTGTATGATACCTTCCACTAATATCTGAATTATTTGAGATTTTTTTTAGATCGTTATCAACTTGGCCAGTTATTTCTAAGTAATTTTGCATGTTATCATGGTAATTATCTGGATAAACAAAATCATTACCAGTATTATAAGGCGGATCTATATAGATCATCTTTATTTTACCATAATAACTCTTCTGAAGCAATTTAAGAACTTCAAGATTATCCCCCTCAATATAAAGATTCTCAGTTGTATCCCAATTCTTACTTTCCTCTTTACACGGCCGTAAAGTTCCTGTTGAAGGAGTTTGAGCAAGACGTAAAGCCGCAGACTTACCTTTCCAAGTAAAATTATAACGTTCATAATCGTCTTCTGTATATTTTCCTAAAACTTCTCTTAGTTTATCAAAATCAATTTTATCTTCAGTTACAATTTCGGGAAATAGTTCTTTTAGCTCGGAAACGTTTTCTGAAACTATATCTAAGCTTTCCCCATTAAGTTGAGTCTCTTGCATTGTGGGCCTCCTTGATTTCAGTATAAATTATATATTTTATATTTAAATTAGCACTGATTTTCTCCATTTAATTCAACCTACCCCTTAATCTTTCCCTTTTATCCTTTAAAATTTTAATTTCCATATTAAATTCAACAATACGATTAAATTGTGTCTCTTTTTTTATTTTTCCCTTAATAAGTTCTATTTTATTATTAATATTATTTATCTCATCATAAATATTCTTTAATTCATAAACTCCAATATCTGAAGATATAGTGGAAATTTTAGAAACATTATAACGAATTATATTCTCAATAATGCAATTATAAAAAGTAAGAAAATTAGTGAAGTTCAAATTCTTCAGTTTAAGGTCTTCAAATAATGCAATATCATTTTCATCTAAATTATCAAGATCAATCCAGTCGGTGAAAATAAATTCATCAATAGTATTCTTACTTTTGTCTGCTTTGTTAAATCGCATGTGACCCGCAAATAAACGAATCTCATTAGTTTTTTCAAATGATAGAACCATGGGGTATGGAATGGTACGCATTACTATCTCTGCTATACGCTTAGTTTTACTTGGAGATCTTAAATTGACACTGATGAACTCAACTTCATTATATTCCCTAATATCACTGCTAAATGGTTTTATATTGGTATTTTCAGGTTTTAGGGAGTAATCCCAGATTATGCGATTAATATTTTTGGTAAAGATATCTTTATCAGCTTTACTCATACTGGCATTTTCAAAAAAGAGTTTTTTATGTATCTTATTGCCTACTTCACAGTTTTTGGGAATTTCGATAAAATCTGTTAATTTAGACACCTAAACACACCTTTTATCTTAATATAAGGAATGTTACGAGTTCAAATTCTTCCAGTCCAGTTCTGGTATTTTTAACTGGGGATGTGCCACCTCTATGAAATAGGCTGTTAACCCCAATTTCTTCTTTTTTACCCAAGATGTTATCAATACAATCTGCTAGTAAATCCGAATACAATTGCATGTCCTGCCCATCATTGGTTTCTTGATTAAACTCATTGACTAATTCCAGCAAAACCTCTTTTTCCCCCAAACAAAGCTTCTTATAATAATCAAGTATCTTTTTAACATGGAGATAACTTAGTTTTACTTCACCATCATTAGTGATATATGTCAAAAAGAAGGGATATAATGGGTTCTGGTCTTTGGTCTTACCAAATCCTTTAACTTGCCTTAAAGTGAAAATAACACCTGGTTTAACGCTTTCTTTTAGAGAATCGTCAATTTCAACTATGGAATAAATGCCAGTGGGTGCTTCTTCCAGTTCTTGACGGTTTTCTTTCATATATTCCATAAGATCAATCTTAAAGTCATTAAAGGTAAGATCTGTAATTGAAATACCGCCAGAAACATCTTCTAAATCTATTACTTCCTCTTGAAGTCGTGTTAGCTGTTTTTTCCTGTATTCCAGGTCATTCATTTTCTTTTTATTGCCATCTTCAATGATGTTTTCTTCGCCCGTAGCTGACACGTCAACCATAACCATACGGTTTTCAACACGGCCTTTGAGTTTAATGTATTCATCTAATTCCATGTTGGGCCAGAAATTCACCAGTTGAATTTCATCATTTATGGAACCGATACGATCAATACGACCAAAACGTTGAATAATACGGACAGGATTCCAGTGAATATCATAATTAATAAGATAATCACAGTCCTGGAGGTTTTGACCTTCAGATATACAATCAGTTCCTATAAGAATGTCTATTTCATCTTTTAGTTTACTGTTAATTTTGGCACGTTCTTTGGAAATTGGAGAAAAATTAGTTAAAATATTGTTAATATCAGTAGCTCCAATCCCTTTAAGGGTTGTTTTGTTCTCATCAGAACCAGTTACCAAAGCAGTATATAAATTATAATCATTTAAAGCCCATTCAGATAAGTTTTCATATAGATATTTGGCTGTATCTGCAAATGCTGTGAATATAACTATTTTTTTGTTATTATCATTTATGGGGTGATGTAGTTTATGGTGAATTATCTTTTTTAAGTCTTGAAGTTTAGCATCACGACCAGGGGTGATTTGACTAGCTTCACGTAGAATATAGGTAAGTTTTTCTTTATCTGCAACCAAATCCTGTTTCCATTTTATGAGGTCCATGTCTTTGAAAAGAACTTTCTTTTTCTTTCCAAACATCATATCATCATATTCTTCCTCATCCGGATCAATAAGGCTGATATCTACAGTAGGATCAAAGTTAATATCGTTAGTTTCAATTTTTTCGACTAAATAAGATATTTTATCCAGCAAGGTAGCTATGGTAAGTTTAAACGAATGAATGGAACTTTCCATACGTTTCAACATGTTAATTCGCATTAATTCCACTACTTGCCTTTCGCGATCAGTTTGCTTGAAAACTGCGTGACCTTCACCCACCAACATATCATATTTTTCACTGTAAGCTTCACGCTTATCAGGCAATAAATACTCTAAAGGAGAATAAATAGCAAGTTTTAATCTCTTAATGGAACTGTTAACCTCTTTAAGAGGTGGGAATTCATGTTCAGTATCTATATCAGAATATTGATTTATGGGATTTTTGCGAATTGGGAATCTTCCAACTTCATCTAAGTTGTAATATTTTTCAATATGTTTTCGAGATCTGGCAATGGTTAGAGTATCGAGCAACTTAAAATAGTCTAAATTCATCATATCAACGAATTTTTCCCCGGTTCTTTCTTCATCCTCCAATTTAGACCATGCATTGAAAACCATCTGGGCATTACTCAAAACTTTTTGAACACTATCCAAACCTATATCTTCAAATGCATTATCCCGATCTTCAGTTATGAAAGAAATTTGATTCTTTATATCATTCATCCGGTTGTTTACAGGAGTTGCTGAAAGCATGAGGACTTTTGTTTTCACCCCTGATTTGATAATATCATTCATTAATCTTTCATAACGAGTTATTCGATCTTTAAAGGAAGGATTATTTCTGAAATTATGGGATTCATCAATGACAATCAAATCATAATTTGACCAGTTAATGGTTTTTAAATTAATTTCTCCTGAAATTCCATCATACCGACTTAAGTCAGTGTGATTTAAGACATCATAATTAAATCTATCTTCTAAAAATAGGTTTCGAAGGTCATTTTTGGTGTAAATAGTCCAGTTTTCCCTTAACTTCTTTGGGACTAACACTAAAACTCGATCATTTCGAAGTTCATAATATTTAATCACAGCTAATGCAGTGAAGGTTTTTCCCAAACCAACACTATCTGCTAATATACATCCATTGTGTTTTTCCATTTTGTCAATGGCACCAATAACGGCATCTTTCTGGAATTTATAGAGTTTATTCCAGATTTGAGTCTCTTTAAAACCAGTTCGTGTTTTAACAATATTTTCTTCAGTTAATTCATCAAGATAATCTCTGAAAATGTTATACATAGTCACAAAGTAGATGAACTCACCAGGATTCTCTTTATACATCACCTGCATCTGTTCTAGGACTTTTTGTTTCACATCATCAACCAGAGATTTATCATCCCATAGTTCATTGAAGTTTTGCAGATAATGGAAAGTAGCTTCTTTGCCGTACATACATGAGTTAAAATCAGAACGATTAGAAGGTGTGATTCCCAAACCATCAGTTGTAAAATCAACACTCCCATTTATTAAAACGTTTTCTTCAGGATTCTCGATATAAACCATTCTTGGCTGGGCTGAGTTAATGTTTTTAAAAGATTTAATTTGAGCTTTATCTTCAAGCCATTGAGCACATTCACGGGCAATATGGCTTTGTTTCATTTCATTTCGAAGTTTAATCTCAAATTCATTGACAAAAAGGTCTCTTTCAAAATTTTTATCAATGTAATATTCCCTATACTGTTCATTATCATTTTTAAGAAAACTAGGTTTAGTAAAAATAAATCGCATGTCATCAATTTTATTGAGTTCATTCCTTAACTCATAATAGGCATAAATGGTAAAATAAGCAGAAATTATTGAAAGCTTAGAACCTTTTTGGAGGTTTTCTCTCAATTCCTCGTGTACAGTTCCATTTTTTTTGTTATCTAACATTTTTGGTGCTTTCAAACTTTCACCTTCAATTAAAAATGTTGTTTAGAGATGATTATGTTACTATTGTAAAGTAATATTAATAGTAATCTCATATGATATATAAATGGAATGGTCCCTTTAAATTCATTTCAAAGGAACATAATAAAGTATCATCAATCTAACAACGTTATTTCGAAATATTTCCTTAATCCATCATTTAAAACAATTCAATACTAATCTGAGAAGCTATTTGCAGAAGTATGTATTTTATATTATAATGATCAATAATAGTAGGAGGGGTTAATATGAAAATAGTAGCTGTATCACATCCAATACCAACTGAATATGCAGAACGAATATATGACGATGGAAAAACTGTCTTTGTAGGTAAATCTTATTTAGGTAAGGTTTCTCCAGGAGATAAATTCATTATCTATGAATCTCACGGGGCTAAAGCCTATACTGGCTGGGCAGATATTGTATCCATTGGAAAACAAACAACAAACACCATCACCCGGAAGTATGGTGATAAATTAATGATTACCAAAGAAGAATTTCAGGAATATGTTAAAGGTCGTCCTGAAATGAATGTTATTGAATTTGAGAACTTCGAAAAATTCAATAAACCAGTAGTTCCTAAGCGTTTCGTTGCAGTTTCCGGCAAATACATCTACGAGGATGAATTTAAGACAATAACTAAAAATAAAGGTTGAGGATATAATGGATTCAACCAATAAGTGTCTTAAAGAATGGAATGCAACTATTGAAGCTTTGGGGCAAGGAAAACAAACTATTCTTATTAGATCTTATGGTACTACTTCTGATAGTTTTCTTTTATATCCCACTGTAAGTTATGCAAATAAAGATAATTTTTTAGAAGGTTTCAAGCCAGAGCATCAATCTTTTGTAAAAGAAAATGCACTTCCCAAAAAGGATGGGAATAAAGTTGCAATTAAATATTATGCAACTGTTGAAAAGATTTTCGAAAAGTCTCCTTCTGCTATTTCCAGACTTCAAAAAGATTACATCTGGACCAGTGAACACGTTCGCAATTATCTTAAGGGTAAAAAAGCACAGGTATGGGTTTTGAGGGTTTATAAATTAAAGGAACCATACATGGCTGAACCTACTCCTGGTGCCATTAAATATGCTAATTTGAAGGAAAAAGTTTCCTTAGACAATATCAAGCCTGTACTTAGTGATGAAGAATTCTCAAAAGTTCTTGAAATTTAACAGGATGAGTTATATGGATGATAATAACATCGAAGCAAAGGAAGTATCAGTTGGGGAACTTTTTAGCCCTAATTTCATGTTTAAAATACCTATTTATCAAAGAAATTTAAGCTGGGGCAGTGAAGACTTTGATTTACTCTTTGAAGATATTTATGATGCTATGAATAATGGGCAAAATCAGTATTTTTTGGGTTCCATTTTGCTTCAAAAAACTGATACAAAGAAATTATATGAAATAGTAGATGGTCAGCAAAGGCTTACTTCCTTAGCAATTTTATTAGCAGTTTTAAGGGATTATTCTGAAGATAAAGATAAAATCAATGAATATCTCTATCAAAAAGAAGATGAATATAAGGATATACCTGCACAAATTCGCATTACACCCTGGGCAGATCTAGATGAAATATTTCAAAAATATGTTTATTCGATAGATGGTACAAACTTATTTTTAGAGAAATTTAATCAAAACCAAATTAATTATAAAGATACACAAGATCCTTATTATCACATTTATGAAGGTTTAAAAACTTTCAAATCTAAATTAACAGATATTGATACCACTAAATATTTGAAATACCTACTTAATAACGTATATATGGTTCATATCATTACTAACACATTTGAATCAGCTTATCGTCTTTTTAATGTTTTAAATGCTCGTGGAGTGCCATTAAGCACTTATGATCTTTTAAAAAGTGAAAATTTAGGTGCAATCCAAGATAATAATAAAAGAGAAAATGAAGCTCTTAAACTTAGGAATATTGAAAATACATTGGGCCTTAAAGAGCTAGACAAAATAATTGGTTTCATAAGGACTATTAAAACACAAGAAAAAGCTAAGATTAATGTTTATGAAGAATATAGGGGTCTTTTTGATAAAGAACTTCTCGAAAGAGGGTCAAATTTCATTAATTGTTTAGATTCAACGTCGAATATTTATCATAAAAAGATTTTAGAACCTGAAATTAACACAAATCCTCAAGATCAAAATGCATATAAAACAATTATCCAACTCATGACGAGGTTTATACCTAATTCTGATTGGATTCCTCCATTAATTGCATTCTATGAGAAATTTAATTCAGATAAAGATTTGCTTGAATTTACATTACTTCTTGAAAAAAAGGTTTTAGTTGAGTGGATGGCAAGTTTTTCTCCAACTGAACGAATTACAAGCCTTAATAAAATCATTAAATTAGTTGATATTAGTAATTCACCTGAAGAAACAATAGACAAACTTCTTTATTATAAGCCAAAAGATGTTACTCGAGGTAGGGCAAGGGTTTTAGATTTTAGTAATAAAGAAGAAATTCAAGCTATAATTACTAATAAATTAAACGATCCTCAGTTATATTCGATTTTTGGTGGTAAATTAGCCAGATACATTTTATTACGTTTAGATATGGAACTTTGGGATTTAGCAGCTTTTCATGGATATAATGGAATGATCACTGTAGAACATATCCTACCTCAAAATCCGTCTAAAAATAGTGAATGGCCTACATTATTTACAGAAGATGAAAGTAGTGAATTTACAAATAAACTTGGAAATCTGGTTCTTTTAAGTGGTAGGAAAAATTCACAAGCCAGAAATTTCGATTTTAATAAAAAGAAAGATGTTTATTTCGCTAAAAAAAGTTCATCTTTTCAAATTACCCAGAAAATCCAAGAATATGATAATTGGAACCCCAAAAATTTTAAAAATAGGCATGAAATGTTAATTAATAATTTTTTAGATATTTTTTTAGTCTGAAAATTATTCCTAATTTTTTTTCTAAGATTAGTTCTTAATCCATATTTACTGCAATTATGAAAATTGTTTATGAAAAAGTATAAATTAAGTACCAACAAATTCTCTAACGATAATAATGAGGGGGTTTGTTTCTGAACGACGAAGATGTTAAGTATCCAACTCTTCACCTTTCACTTAGGGTTCCTTGGCACGATGACCAATGGAAGGGTACAGTATGTAAAAAGCCTATACTAAATAATTCATGTCTTATTTTAGAAAGAATAGCGGATACTAGAAATGATCCAAAAGAAGATTCATTAGCGGGCCAATCAATTGAAGAAATAAAACCTCATGAATGGCCATCATGTATTATCGAACGCGGAACTTTCATGGCTGATTTCGCCTACTCACGTACAGTAAAACACCCTTATGCTAAATCTTCACGAGAAACACACGGACATTTCAAAGCTACTCCCCTTTTTGTACCCAGTTACACTGCATCAGGAGTTCCATTCCGTTGGATGCTCAAAGAAAACTTTGAATATTACCAGAAAAACTACTTTTTAGACATGAATCTTGATTGGGAACCGGAAATGAAGTTCAAATCTTCCTGGACCCAAGCTTATGAAAATCAAAAAGCATTATTAGATTGCTTCTTTGAACATGTAGAAGTTGAAAAATCCCTCTGTTTCTTTTATGCTAAACGAGTTCCCTTTAATGAACAATCTGGAAGAGTAATTGTAGGAGTAGGGAGAGTAAAAAACATTGGAGATAGTGTAGAATACGATTATAAATCTAAAAAACCCCTTCGAGGATTAATATGGGAGAGAAATATAAAACATAGTATTCGTCCCGACTTTGAAGATGGTTTCCTCCTACCATATCATCAAGCTATAGAATATATGGATGAAAACCCGGAATCCGATTTTAACCCTGAAAATATCACTGTTTTTGCACCTGAAGGTCGTCAATTGGAGTTTTCCTATGCCACTGAACACGTAACCCAAGATGGAGCCATAGAAACACTACTTGCTTGTGAAAAAGCTTTAAACAAAGCTAAAGAATATTTACCAGGTCCCTGGAACCAATGCATTAAATGGATTGACGCTCGTCTTGGCGAACTTTGGAAACTAAGAGGACCCTATCCAGGTTTAGGGTCAGCATTATGTGCTTTTGGGATAGATTTAAGTAATTTTGTGGCTAGTTCAATCACCAGTAATCTACCTGAAACTGTCGATCCTTGGGATAAAGTAGATGAAGTTTTCCAAGATCCCTCCAGTCATCTTCCTCAAAAAATAGCGAGTCAAATTGGCAGAAATCATCAAAAAGCTTGGGAAAAAATAAAAAAAGAAAGAAAAGACCTCCTGAAACTTATTAGTCGTTTTGAATTATCACCTGAACAAGCTGAAATTATTTATGACTCCGATAAAAGGGCAGAATTAGGCTTGGAATTTTCAGATATGGATATACTTAAAAATCCTTATTTAATTTATGAATTAACAAGACATTTAGAAGAAAAAGTGAGTTTCCAAACTGTTGATCATGGTATATTCACTGATCCTAATATGCAGTCTATGTTTCCATTACCTGAACCCTCTTACATTGACACTGGTGTAGATGAACGTAGAGTGAGATCTTTAGTCATTGACATTTTGGAAAAAGCTATTAACGAAGGCCATACCTTACTTCCTCAAGGAGAACTCCGAAAGAGAATATCAGAAACCCCTATTCAACCACCTTGTAACCTTAAAAAAGATATTTTTGAAGTAGTTGAAGATTTCTTTGAAGGTGTAATTACCAAGGTGGAAATGGCTGATGGAACACCAGCATATCAACTAAATTATCTGAACCAAATGGGCGAAAAAATCCAAAATACTGTCCTCAAAAGGTCAAAGGCTAAAAGGAATAAAATAGATGCCGATTGGAATGCATTGCTAGAAGAAAAATTATGTTCTTGGGATGAAATTGAAACAGACGATCGAGAAATAGAAAAATTAGCCCGTAAAGAAAAAACCGCAGCTTTAAAAGAGTTATCCGAATCTAGAGTTTCAGTTCTCATTGGTCCTGCGGGTACCGGTAAAACCACATTACTATCAGTTCTTTGTAATCAACAAGATATTCAAAATGGTGGAATTCTGTTACTTGCACCTACTGGCAAAGCTAGAGTTAAGTTAGAGCAGGAAATGGCTAATCCCAATCTAAAAGCATTTACCATTGCCCAATTTTTAACGAAATTAGGAGGTTATGACTGGAAAACCAGCCGTTATCTTCTTCCCACTAAACCACCTCAACATTTCGGTAAAACAGTAATCATTGATGAATCCTCTATGCTCACCGAAGAAATGTTAGGTGCAGTTTTAGCATCAGTAAAAGGAGTCCAAAGATTAATTTTAGTAGGAGATCACAATCAACTACCACCTATTGGTTCTGGAAGACCATTTGTTGACATTGTTAAACGACTAGAACCAGATAATTTTTCTGATCCTGAAATTAAAGTTGCCCCTGCATTTGCTGAACTCCAAATTGTTCGCAGGCAGGATGGAGGGGATCGTGATGACTTATCACTTGCTAAATGGTTCTGTGGATGTCAGCTTGAACCTGGAGAGGATGAAATATTTGACTTAGTAACCGGTTCAAAAGAATCTCCCAATATACGATTTATTCAATGGAATGACCCCGAAGAATTACAAGATATAATTTTAAACACACTTCTAGAAGAAATCAAAGAAATTAATGATTTTAAGGACTACAATGGTTTCAATGAGTCTTTAGGAGCATATAAAAACAACAAAAATTACACTGAATATTCTTCTGAAGGTGCAGAATCTTGGCAAATTCTCTCACCCAATAAAAACTGGCCTTATGGAGTTGTAAACCTTAACCGTTTAATCCATAAGAAATTTAGGGGAGGATTAATCTATCATAAAAAAAATAAATGGGATGCCTTAAATCCATTAGGATTTGAGGAATTAATAGCTGGAGATAAAGTAATTAACGTTTTAAATCACGTTAGATATTATTATGATCCTAATACTCATAAAAAAGAGAAAGGATATCTCGCTAACGGCGAAATTGGTATTGCAGTTCGTGATTATAAATTCGGTTTAAATGTCGAATTTTCATCCCAAAAAGATGTCACTTATGGTTTTGCAGCATATGAGTTTAGTGAAGAAAACACAACTTTAATAGAATTAGCATATGCCTTAACAGTTCACAAGGCCCAGGGCAGCGAATTTAAAACTGTTTTTTTAGTTTTACCAAATCCTAGTAGATTATTATCTAGAGAATTATTGTACACGGCCTTAACTCGTCAAAAAGAGAGAGTTATAATTCTTCATCAGGGTCCAGCAGTAGATCTTAAAAAATACACTGATGATATTTGGTCTGACACAGCTCGCAGATTCACTAACCTATTTGAGAAACCATCAATTATTGAACTTGACAACAGATTCCTAGAAAATCGTTTGATCAACATAACTAAACGCGGAGAAGCAGTTAGGTCAAAATCTGAAGTAATTATCGCTGATCTATTGGATAGTAACGAGATAGATTACACTTATGAAGAAAAATTAGATATTGATGGTGTAATTAAATATCCTGATTTCACTATTCATGATGATGATATGGGTGTCGATTATTATTGGGAACACTGTGGAATGATGCAAAACCCTAATTATGTCCATCGCTGGGAGAGAAAACTTCAATGGTACAAAGATAACGATATTTTACCTTATGAAAATGGTGGGGGAGAGAATGGAACTCTGATAGTAACTTATGATAGTGAAAAAGGAGGAATTTCTTCTAAGGATATTGATGAGCTTATTTCAGAAGTTCTAAAATAGAAGAGGGGATATAGTTGAAAAAATGGCTTTTCGTTTCCAGTAATGTTTTGCAATGGGTAGCATTGGACGAAGATGAAACAAAAGAGTTTTATAATAATAAGTTCCGAGGTGCTGAAGAAGGGGACTTGATACTTGTTTACAAAACCAGCCCTCATAGAAAAATTACCCATATTTTCCATTTGCACAAGGGTGAGTATCAGGATAGTTTCAATCTTCATCCAGATGATCGTATTAAACTTTCACGCCCTATTCCTTATCCACTATTAAATGAGATCTATGGTTTTAGAAACTGGATGAAACGTCCGAGAAAGGGGCTATATGAAATCCCGGATAATGTTTGGAAATCAATTTTAAGACTAATTTTAAAAAATAATCCAGTTTACACACAAACAATCAATTCCTTCATTGGTGAATTAATTAGACCAGGAGAACTAGAAAAATATTATAAACAGGGAACCAAACTGGTTCAAGAAGGAGAAATTGAAAAAGCCATAAAATTGTTCGACTTAATTTTAGATTCTGAAGATGGTTGTCTACCTGCATTATATTGGAGAGGAAAGGCCTTGGAAAAATTGGGCAGACACCAAGAAGCTATCGAAACCTATGAAAAATTACTTAGTTTAGAATCTACCTGTGAAGCAGCACTTAAAAGAAAAGGTATCTGTCACCATATAAAAGGAGAACTAGAAGAATCTAACAGATGTTTAGACGAAGTGCTCCTAGAAAATCCTCAAGATGTAGATGCAAACTTAAATAAAGGTTACAACCTACAAAAAGCTAAATTATATGATGAATCAATTGTTTTTTTCGATAAGGTCCTAGAAGTTAACAATAGGAATATAAAAGCTTTACGTAGCAAAGCGAAAAGCCTCATCCAATTAGGAAAATTCGAAGAAACACTTTATAACTTCAATCGAATTCTTGAATTAGATACTAAAGATGCAGACATCTGGTATTATCGAGGATATACTTTTGTTCAATTAGGAGACAATATTAAAGCTCTTACATCCTACAATAAAGCCATTGAAATCAATCCTATGTTTTATGAAGCACATTACAATAAAGGAGTGGTCTTAATCAACTTGGGTGAAGATATCAAAGCAATGGAATCCTTTGATAGGGCGCTGAAAATTGATGAAAAATCTTCTGACTCTCTTATTGCTTATGCTAGAATATCAGATGATATGAAATTAAGCAATACTGCTTCTGATTATCTTGATAAAGCTATTAAACTACATCCTAATGATCCAAAACCATACTTTTATTTGGGTAAAATTTTTAAATCTCAAGGAAAACTTAGGGATTCCCTTAAATTTTTAGATAAAGCTTTAGAGCTGGATCCTGAATGTACTATTGCCTGGCATCTTAAGGGATCTATTTTGCTTGAAATTGGTGAATACCGCGAAGCTATGGATTGTCTTGACATATCCTTACAATACAATCCTTATGACTCTAAAAATTGGTATCAAAAAGCTCGGCTATTAAGATTAATGGAAAGGTTTCACGAAGCTCTTATTTATTATGATAAGACCCTTGAACTTAACCCTAAAATGCTTGAAGCCCTCCTTGATAAATCATTCATCCTGGGTTTAATGGGTGATTATGAAGATGCTCAACAATGTCTTGATAATACTTTAAGATTTTATAAAGGTAATCCTTATGCTTGGAATATTAAAGGGATGATATTCAAAGCACAGAAGGATTATAAAAATGCTTTAAACTGTTTTGACAATGCTTTGATTTCAGATAATGAATTTTCTGATGCTTTGACCAATAAAGGAGTGGTAATGAAAAAATTGGGCAATTTTAAAGACGCTAAAGAATGCTTGATTACAGCTCTTGAAATTAATCCTTTAGATAGCAATGCGCGAATACATTTAGATGAAATCGGTGGGTAGATGGTAATGAATAATGAGCAAGAAGATTTCTACAGAGAATTTAACCTGATTAAAGCCCGGAAAAATCCATCAACCATTGCATTGAGAACTCATCAAACTCAAGCAATCAAAAATTTGAAGCAATGGTATGAAAAAGACTACAATACCCATAAAGGTGGAATTTTAGTCTTGCCCACTGGGGGTGGGAAAACATTTACTGCAGTTCGTTTCTTATGTGAAGGACCACTATCTGATGGTTATAAAGTTTTGTGGCTTGCTCACACTCATCATTTGCTGGAACAAGCTTTCTATAGTTTTGGACCTAGGCAAATTGATGTTAGCCGTGGTTATGAGGTTGGTTATGTCCAAGAGCCTAAAAATAAACTCAACATAAGAGTTGTTTCAGGTAATAAAAATCAGTATAATATCAACGAAATCCAACCCACAGATGATGTTTTAATTGCAACATTGCAAACTGTTAGCAGAGGATTCAAACGAAATCAACCTAATTTGGAGGCTTTTCTTGATTCTTCCCATGGAAAGTTACTTGTGGTCTTTGATGAAGCTCATCATTCTCCAGCACCTAGTTATAGAAAGTTCGTTCAATCTCTTCGGGACAAATACCAAAGTATGGGTTTATTGGGACTTACTGCCACCCCTACATATACAGATGAAAAAAAGAGAGGATGGTTAAAAGAACTTTTCCCTCAAGACATCCTTTATCAAGTTGATATTAATAATTTAATGGCTCAGAACATATTAGCCAAACCAAAATTTGAAAAACCCTATCATACTCATTTTGAACCAGAATTTGATGATGCTGAATACAAAAAATGGGTTAATTCTTTCAGAGATCTTCCTGAACATGTCATAGAACAATTAGCTAATAACAGAAGTCGAAACCAATACATTGCCAGAGTTTATGCAGAAAATAAGGATAAATTTAATAAAACAATTATCTTTGCAGACCGTTGGAACCAGTGCGTCCAGTTATGTGAATTCCTAAGAAAAGAAGGTGTTCGTGCAGGGACTATGTTCTCTCATGTTTATGTCACACCTCAAGGTAGAACATTAGGTAGCGGAGCAGCTAATGCTAAGGTTCTAGAGAAATTTAAAAACGGAGACCTAGATGTTTTAGTGAATATCCGTATGCTTACCGAAGGAACGGATGTTCCAAAAGTTAACACTGTATTCTTAACAAGGCAAACCACTAGTAGAATTCTTCTTACTCAAATGATTGGACGTGCACTGCGAGGTACTGAGTTTGATGGAACTCCTGAGGCATATATAGTTCCCTTTGTTGATGACTGGAATCATAAAATAATCTTTGCACCCTATGATAAACTAGATGATGGAGGTAAAGATGATGGTGATACAGGGGGTAATGGAACACCATTAGATCTCATATCAATTGATTTAGTTAGAAAGCTTTCAAGATTAATGTTTGAACTAAATAACATTGAGATAGGGCCTTTTCTTAAATCTGTCCCTATTGGATGGTATCGAACTAAGTTTTACAGTTTAAGTGAGGGACAAGATGATTATACTGAGGTAAATCGTTTGGCTCTAGTTTTTGATGATGAAAAAGAAGGCTATGAAAAGTTAATGAATAGATTCGATTCAGCAGATTTATCCCAATTTGAAGAAGAAGAGATAAGATTTGAAGATCATACAGACGAGATTGATAAATGGTCAGAACAGTATTTTTCCAATGCTGATTCTATAGGTGACATTGAAAACAATATTTTTTATATAGCTTGCCATATGGCCCAGAACAGTAAAGAAAAACCAAAATTTTTCCCCTTTGAAGAAAGAGATGCGCATGATATGGATGCTTTGGTTAGAAAGTACATTGAATTCAGTCAATTAGAAACAGATCCAGCTTTAAGAGATGAATACGTGCGCAATGATCGTTATTGGAACACTATTTATCCCAATTACGAACAATTTAAACAGCAGTATGATGCCTGTGTTAATCGAATTCTTAATTTAAGGAGACTAAAACTGTCACCTGCATTCACAAACCCTACAAAACCAGGACAAGGACCTTCAGATGAGCAAAAAAGTAAAGTGAAAAAAAAATATCCAATTTGTCTTTGTTGTGGGGAGGATCATAAGCAAATCCTTGAAGTAGACCACGTTAACCCACGATATATGGGTGGTAAAGATAGTATAGAAAACTTACAAACTCTTTGTATTTACTGTAACACAGCTAAAAATACTAAAGAAATAGACTTTAGGTTTACTAAAACAAATTTGGTTAAACCCTTGCCAGAAATCCCTGACTTAACTCCGCCTCATAATAATATAGAAAAAATAAAAAATTGGGAGCATTATCTCCAGAGGGAGGTAAATTTCTTCTATTGTGCTAGTGCTGTCAAATCAGTTGACGCATCCAATCCAAATGTTTGGAATATTCAGCTTAATGAAGGAAATGACCCATCATGGTTAAAAAAGCATCTTAAAAATTTATCAGATAAAATATCAAAATATCGGGAAGAATTTGGTTTAAAAGGCCCTGATGTGATTCAGATACTTGAATAATTAGGGGGGTTGTCAAATGGAATTACTGAGTAATAAATCAATTGATGAAGAACTTTCCGGACTATCAAATGGATGGAAAACTAATGATTACATAAAAATCCATAAAGAATTCTTTTTCAATGACTTCCAGGATGCATTGAATTTTACTAATAAAGTAGGATATTATGCCGAGGAAATACCCCACCATCCAGAAATTACCCTTTCCTATGGACATGTTTTGCTAACTTTATCAACTCGTGATCTTGGCGGATTAAGTGAACTAGATTTCCTGTTAGCCAAAAAAATTGATCGACTAAACTTGGACAAAGAAAGTCTCGAAATCTCTAAAACCTTGGAAATTATTAAAAAAGGAAATGATTATGAGCGCCGAAAAGCTGTTGGCAGATTAGGAAATATTGGAGATATAAGGGCTGTTTCTATTTTAATTAAATCTTTAAACGATAAGGATCCGTTTGTTAGGAGACTTTCTGCTAGTTCTTTGGGTAAAATTGGTAGTGAAAAGGCCGTATATCCTTTAGCCACTAAATTAAATCAAAATGATATTGATCTGAGTTATGCGGCGAGAGATGCCTTGATTAATATTGGTAAACCTTCTGTTGATGAACTTCTCAGAAGAATAAAAAACAAAAATGCCATTACACGTAGAAGAGCTACAACAGCACTTGGTGAAATAGGAGATAAAGATTCTATTTACTATTTAATTCCGTTACTTCATGATGAAGATGAAGGAGTAAGATGGAGAACTGCTAAATATGTAAGTATCTCTTGGAATAACTCCGCCATTGATCAACTTAAAAAACTAGTAAAAAGTGACAAATCACCAAAAGTTAGAGAAGAAGCAGCTGAAACTCTTAAAAAAATTAGTAATGATGTAAAAAATTTAATCCCTATTTTTGAAAAAGGTATGAATGCTATAAGTGTAGAAATTACAAGTAAAGTCATGAAAAACGGTTCAAAACAATTCTACAACCATAATAAACCATTTTTAAATTTAATAACTTACAATCCCTACAATAATCGTGTTTATCTGTTTAGAAGTAATAAACGTATTGAAGGTGTAACTCCAATGAAAGGCAATCCAAAGTGGGGTGTTATCACCTTTCAAAATATAAATGAATTGAATACAGTCTTAGAAGCTGCTAAAGGGTCTTATATTTTATTCAAGGAATCATTATAAAATTTTAATTATAATAAAAAGGTTGAGCGTAAGTTAAAACAAAATATTGTGTGTAATAAGATTTGTTCATGGATATTAATTCATAAAAAGGGAGGAGTTTTAGTGGAGTTACTATTTACTCTAAAATTAAGCCCAACAAGGTTGTTGATAATTTTGGAGATGGGAAGTACAAGGAAGAAGGTAGGATTCTCTTAGCAGAATTTATGATTTCATTCTTTAAACATTTATTTCCCTAGTGGTGCGAACTCTGATAAAAAATATCCAGGCCAATGCTTCATCATAAATTAATGTTTTATGATAGGTTCCTAAACCTAACTGAATTTTTATCATCTTCTGGTGAGAACCTATTGATCTCATTTTGACAAAATTGATGTCGAAGCATTCCTAAATCAAGCTCGTGAATTCAAAAGTTATGATTCCTTATATAAAATTGCAAAAGCAGCTTCAATAATGTGGCCAAACCCCTCCCTGGACAGTATTGCGAGCATCAGAATTAATTAAATGGTATGAATCAGGTTCATATCAAAAAATGGTAGACAAAGACGCTTCTGATACTCTTACATGCTTTAATTGCGGAGCTGAACTTAAAGGAAAAGAAAAATTCTGTGGGGAATATGGTGCTAACACATCAAAAAGATAAATATTGAATACCTTCACCAAGGTTTTTCCACTTAACAACTAAAATTGAAACTGAGATTGCATGCAGCTCCTATTTTAGAAAATTGAATATCAAAAATCTTTTAAATATAAGTAAAAATCCGTATAAATTCTTTATTTCTTCTATAAATTTATTTATAGTCCTAATATATTGTTTTTTGAAAATTTCTCAATTTATTTCCATCTATCCAAATAGAAACACTTAATTATAATTTAATATCAATAACAATTTAAGTTTTGTTTGTTTTATGTTGATTAACTTATTAAAACTGTGAATTGGATTAATTTTTAAGTTAAACATTAATGGGGAATTATCAGTGAATGGAAAAATTTACAAAATTAAAGACAACAACGAGCTCGTGGCAATTCATGAAGAAAAACATCACAATGAAAACAACTTCCAGGAGTTGCTCTTCCTATATCCAGACCTCATCCCCGGGGACCAGATCAATAGTGAAAATCCACGCAGATGGCTACGTGTAGGTCGTGAAATTGACAATATCGACATCTTCTTATTAGATCAAGACGGTATTCCCACTATTGTAGAAGTTAAAAAAAGCAACAATAGTGAAATTCACCGTGAAGTAGTTGGCCAAATGTTGGATTATGGGTCAAAACTGGTTTTTTCTCAATCTGTGGAAACAATCATCCCCCAAATAGAAACTAACAGTCCCATAAGTGTGCAGGACTTTTTAGACAACACTATAAGTGAAGAAGAATTTTGGGATAAAGTAGATAGGAACCTAAACGAAGAAAAAATGAGACTCATAGTAGTATCTGATGAAATACCCAGAAATCTACAAAATATTATTGAGTTTTTAAATAATAAAATCGAATCAACTGAAGTTCTAGCACTGGAAATAAAACAATTCACTGATAATTCAACAGGGACAAAGACTTTAGTGCCTCGATTAATGGGTCAGACAAGAATCATAACACCTATCGAACCGGAATTAGTAGAAACAACCTTTTTTGAAAACTTGGATGATGTTGGGGTAGAGTTCTTCCAGGAATTAATCACTTTTGCCGATGCAAATAATCTAACCAAAAAATGGACCAAGAAAGGATTCTTTTTAACAGTTCCCCTTGAAAATCAGGAAGTAAAGATCTTACAATGCTATTCCCAGTTATATTCTTACGGACAAAGTGTCTTCTCCACTCACTTTAACCTAATTAATGAAGTTAAAGATGGAAATAAAATCTTCAAGAAATCTTTAGAGGATATAATGGAATTAGAAGATTTTTATAGTGTAGGCAATGATTTTGGATTTAAAGTCGTAAAGAATTTAGATGAATATCAGTGGAAAGAGTTTAAAAGAATTTTACTTGAAATAAAAGAAGCAATTGAAGAAAATGGGTTGATTGGAAAAAGTTAGAGGCAGTCATTATTCGATTCTTTTCCCGATATAAAACACATACCCATAATATGCTTTGTATTTACGATATAAATCCGCTTCATATCGCTGATAGGCTATGAATTCTTCTGCGGATTTATTGCCCTGGTAATTTTCTTTTTCCAGTAAAGATTCCTGCATTTGGGGGTGCTGAACTTCATAATAATATGTCCAACAAGCTTCGGGGACAACAAAAGTAGCAATGGGAAGATAACCTGCTTTTTCCATTTGAGCAACCTTGTTGGATATGGTGTCTATTTCAGGATAGGCTTCCTGCCAGAAGTCCTGAATTTCGTTGGGTCTCTCATCGGTAAACCAGGTATTTTCGGTAACTGCGATATATCCTCCTTTTTTAAGATATTTTCGCCATTCGCGTAATCCACGTTCAAATCCAATGTTATAAATTGCACCTTCCGACCAGATCAGGTCCAATTCTTCTTCTTGAAACGGAAGATCTTCCATATTGCCAACGACACCTTTCACTCTCTCTTGAAGATTTTGTTTTTGGATGTTTTGGTTAAATTGTTTGATAAACTCCGGAAATAAGTCAACACCGATAATTTCGCTGGCTGTGTTTTGCGCCAACACCATTGTTTGGCCGCCGGTTCCGCAACCAATATCGGCAATTTTGGATTTTGTGGTAAGACCATCTATAAAACTCAAAGCTTTGAGGGTTATTTCCGGACTTCCTGGTCCTTGTCGTTCTGTATTTGAAAAATAATCGTAAATAATATTCAGGTCAAATTCGTGAATTGTTTGGTTTTCGTTGCTCATAAACTAATCCCCTTTGATTTCAATAATTGTCAATTTTCAGTACTCATGCTTGCCTTTAACGGTCGCGTATATGAAATGAAGCAGATTATGGAAGCATATATATCCCCAGGATTAAATGCTCTGTTAATACATCTCTTGCTATTCCTATAAATCCTTTTTAAGATAAATCATATCCACCAGTTGTATGTCGCCCTCGAACATGGGATGGTCGTAATTGTCGGTAAAAAAATTCTTTACCCGGTGTGACTTTTCAAATCCACAACTTTCATAAAACGACAAGATGGCCGGTGTTTCGCCGGTCCCCACCAGCATTGTTTGGTATTCGTTTTTGTAGAAATTGAAAATGAAATTTATCAATGCTCTACCGTACCCTTGGCCTTGATATTTCTCGTAGGTTGCTATGTTTTTCAACTCGCAGATTTCGTTATTTACAGGTACTACAACGCAAACACTTTTCAAATCATCGTCATATAAAGCAAACAAGTCTCCACCCGGCAAATACCTGTCAATCATATCTTCCTGCTCGTCGGCCAACAACAATAAGTCCAGGAACTGTTTCTTATTTTCAATAATTTTTTCTATTTTTATCATGTCTCTTTTGTTTCCTAATTTGTCAAGTTTTCCGTCATATCCCCCCCATTACTGCTAAAGGTGGCGTTATGGCGAGTAGGATTAATAAGGTGAGTTAGTTCCAAGTTACACAAAAGATGAAGCGGGCAACAAACCTTGAATTGATTACTGTCCCTGCAATTTTTTATACTGTATGTAATAACAATTATTTATTAGCAAATTATTATTAAATTCCCCGGTACATGTATAGGTGCATCTATCTGGTAATGGAATCGAATCCCTCGACTAATGAAATGTATTTTAAGTATAATATTACCAGTATTTCAGCCTACTATGACCAAGATTAAGATAGGATTATTAAAAAAGCATTAATAATTAAATCTGCCTGATTTTCCCCTCAATAGCCGCCTTCATTATAAGCCCAGTGAAGGGCACAGTGTGCGATCTTCCGTTGATAGTGAAGTTGAGAGTATGATGATCTATCCCGGTAAAGTACTCAGTTTTTTGTTTATTTTCCCTCTGGGATGCAATACCATCTTTATAGGCGGTTATGGATATTATCTTCCCTAAATCTATGTTGGTGGTCCTCTTGGATCCAATGAATATTAATCTTTTATTGGTTAAAACCAGGGTTCCCTGGTCAATATTTCGAAGTTCTTCATGGGATTCGCTTCTGGCGGCCACACTACCCATACGGAAGGAAACACCCTTAGCCACCCGGATGGTAGGCCCAGCATAACCTCCCCGTGTTTGCCTGACTGCCCGGGGCTCCATGAGGGTGATACCACTGAAAACTACACAGGCCTCTTCATTCTTCTTCAAAATAACAGGTGGATTTGATACCGGAGTCAAATTAAGAGTTCCCTGATTCAATGCATTGACGAAGTTTACCAAGTCATCCTGGGATGTTTTTTCTTCTAAGAGGCACTGTTCCTCATTGGATATTCCCCCGTGTGCTATTCTAGTCCATTCCTCTTCACTCAGGGTTTTTCTACCATATTTTTTCCAGAAATCAGAAGTAATATCGTATATGGCCTTAAACTTAAACTTTTTAGAATGCTCTTCAAACACTGCCCCACAGTAATCACATTCTAAAATATTCTTGGAGGAGAGGATTCCCTTGTAAGTTTTGGGAGTTAAGGAGCTCATGTTACAAGCAGGGCAAAGTTCACGCCAGGTTTCAGAACCCTTGGGAGGAATGTACTCAACTTTAGGAGTTTTAATTGGAGTTTCATCAGGAGTTTTTGGTGCAGTATGTTCTTCCTCAGTTGGCTCCTCTGAAGGTGCTTCTGAATATTCAACATCCGGATCTCCTCCTGATTTCATTCGCGCCCCACACTCTAAACAGAACTTGGCATGAGGTGGGTTCAAATTACCACAAGATGAACAGATTTCTCCCTTCTCTTCCAAGACATAACCGCATTCCATGCAAAATCGAGCTTCTTCTGGATTTTCAGTATTACAATGTGGACATTTCATCTAAGACAACCTTCTATACCCTATTAATCCATTAATTATAGCAACTAAATAATTGCTAAATTGTATTTATTTCAGTGAATTGGTCCTTTCATTAGATATTGATTCCTGAAATAACCCCAATAAAAATCTTCGATTGTTGAATAACCTTGTTGAGATGTAGTAGATGCCCAGTTACTACGTCCAGACGCTTTAGGATCAACTGTAATGAGAACTGAACCCGGTTCATTCATACTTAAAGTTCCAGTTTGTTTAAGATTATTCTGAACTTCATTGCTAAATGTGCTGTAAATAACCAAGTTATACTCTGTATTTTTGTATGTTTTCCATTCAAATTTAAAATTCCCATAAATTTCACTATTACCGGTTATACTGTTGGAATCAATAATTTCAGGACCATTATTTGAAGTATTTTGGGTGGCTGATTGAGTATTTTGATTTTCATTAGTAACATTTGTATTGTTAACAACCGGAGCTTTACTAATCATCATCATGCCCGCAATAACACTAATACCCAAGATCAACACTACCACGGCAACCATCAAAATCTTATTGGTTTTTCTCCGGCCCGAAGAACTAGGAGAATTAATGGAACTTAAATTAGTCCCACAATTCTCACAGTAGAGTGCATCGTCGTCATTTTCATAACCACATTTCTTGCAAAACACCAGATTCACCCACATTAATAGTAGTCATAAACGGTTACATTCCAGCTCTGCAAGTCTTTGGTGGTTACATGGGAATAATAGTTCCCTGGAGGTGCAGTAAATTCAATAGTTTTTTCTTTACTACTTAGATCATCATTTGGTCCCCAATTCAGATTCCCAGAGCCAATGATTCCACTGGTTCCACTCACATCCACGTTCATGAAGTTAGTATTGTAATTCAAGGTGGGTGTAGCCGACATTACCACTTTAAAGCGCTGGCCTTTTATCTGGAATGAACGGTAATCATCACTCACCCCAGAGAAACTGGTGACCTGATGCCAATCAGCTTGATAGGTAACTTTCTCCGAGGATTCATTAGCGGAGACTGGAGTGTTTGCCGGTGTTTTAGCGGGGTTCATCATCCACGCCCCGGCAAAAACTCCCAATATTGCTACCAGTGCTATGACCGCAACGATAAGTAACTTGGTAGAGGTGCTCATCCCAGTTTTTTCAACATCCCTGGGTTGTCTTCCGTAATGGGAGTACCTATCCAACCGGGATCCACATTTTTCGCAAAAGGTAGCATCCATATCATTATCATAACCACAGTTTTGACATCTCATACCTATCTACTCCTATCAGTTAGAAACACTTTTTAGGGCTTTTTTTATGAAAACTCCAAAGGAACCGCCTACAGCACCAAAGACAAAGATCAATATCATGATTACAATGCCCTTGAAAATAGTGAGGAAGAAGTCCCCTGAACCCGCACTGGAACTAGTACTACTTCCCAGTGACGAAGATGTGGCTGTTGAGGAGTAAGATGAAAATGCACTGGAAAGGGCAGCGGTGATACCCATGGCAATGAATAGGAACAGTCCAACGATAAAACCTAAAATCACTAGAGCCACTAAACTCATGAAGAAACCATTTATAGCCCCGTCTTTAAATTTATGGCCACATACAATACCAGTGGTGGTCCCTCCACATAAGGCCATGAACACCAGAACCACACCTATATAAATGGATATATCTAAACTGGCCGAGGCCACAATTGCCCCAAATAGAAGTGAACCAATAATTAAGACAATACAGGAAACAGCGAGCCCAATAAAAACTGCAAACAAATTTATTTCGTCATTAATTTGGGAAATTAAATTTTTTTCTAATTTTTTACCACACTGTTTACAGAATTTAGCATTTGATTTATTTTTATAATCACAATAGGGACAGGGAACACCAGGATTATTAATATTAGAAAGTATCTTTGTTCGATGAATTCTATCGGAACTGGTAACATATTTTAATTTTCCCCCACACTCACAGGTATCATCAAAATCTTCCGGGGATTCATTTCCTTCAAGTTGGTATTGTCCACCACATTTATCACATTCTAAATAGGCCATTAAATTACCTCCCATATTTTTGCTACAAATACATCATTTTTTTTCAGTCTTCACTGTGCACCACTGTATTTTCACCATCAGAAACTGCTACAGTTTTACCATCTTCACTAACAGCATACCCGTAACCATCTTTAGTTGTTCCATAAGTTACGCCACTACTGGGGTCATAATTGGCTGTTTGGATACTGTCCGAACTAGAACTACTACTAGAAGAACTATCATCCGATGAACTGTAACTACTGCTGGATCCGGAATTGGAACCTCCACTCAGTGCTCCCAGAGCAATTAAAATTACTATAATTCCCAAACAACATCCCGCCCCTATACAAATATTCTGATTTTTCTTATCCTCTGCCATCTAATACCTCCCTAAAAGAATTAATTTAAAACTAATAACCAGAATCAAAAGTCCAATTCCCCCAATCAAACCTGAAAAAAATCTTAAATAATTATTACTCTCTCTTAGACCAAATAATTGTGTAAAACCATCAATAGCTGTGGGTATGACCATTAAAAACCCGAGAAGGGTAAAATTAATTGAATAATGTACGAGATTAAAGTAGGAGAAAATGAAGAATGAAAACATTCCAATATACATGCCTGTACACCGAGAACAAACTGGAAAATAGTGTCTTTTTAATTTAAATGTTCTGTCGGGAAGGCGATGGCAAAAAAGCTGTGATGAAATTTTCAGATAATTAAAAAAGGTTGTTTTCATCTTTAACGGAGTTAATTCATTCAATCAGGCCCCTCCCCCTACATTGTTATCAAATATGAATAGTATAATACAATAGCAATATTAAGTTTTAATCACTCTCATAATAAACTTTGTTGTGAAAATCTGTAACAATTTTTTTTAAAGTATTATTTTCATTTTCGTAAACTTGATTAAACCCTCTAAATTTATAAATGACAAGCAAATGTTTCTTTATTTAATTTGATGTACCCCTTTTTAGTAGTAAGTAAGTAATAACAACATTACTCACCATTAAGCATATAGTTTATTAATAACAACGGATGATTACAATAACAACACTTTAGTATGATGTTAAAATTAGAGGGGGATAAAATGGGCTACCTTGTTTGCAATAAATGTGGAGGAACCTACGAACTACAGGAAGGAGAATCGCTTGATGACTTTGAAAATTGTGAATGCGGTGGAAAACTTGAATACGTTGAAGATATTGAGCCTACTGCTGATTTGGTTAAGGACAAGATAGGTTTAAAATGTCCTAAGTGCGGACATGAGAATCTCGACAATGTTAAATTCTGCGGATCATGTGGAGAAAATCTTGTCAAAGAAAATAAAAGTATTAAACCATTATTCAAAGCATTAAACTTTAATATTATCCTAATTGGATCAACCCTGACTATTCTAGCATTAATACTGTCCAAAGTATTATTTTTTGATATTGTTATAGGTTTGGAGCCGGTTACTGATTCTGAACACTCACTATATACACTGATTTATTTCATTATTATTTTTATGGGCAGTTTCATTCCGGGAACATTAAAAAAACTAGATTATAAAATAGCAGCCCTCCATGGGGGCATTATAATGATTTTTCCAGCTACATTTTTCTGGATATCAGTGTTAGGTTTCTATAACGAGCTTTTATCAAACTATGTATCCAGTTCATTAGAAGGAATCTCACTTAATTTAATCTTTGTTCTAGCTACAGCAATTCTAGTAATTGTTTATATAATAGTGGGTTCATTGGGGACTTTTATTGGAACATTCCTTAATAAAAAGCTAAACTTATCTGAAAAGAACGTTTGGATTAAATCCGAGAACTATATTAACAAAATAACCAATGAACAATGGAAATTCGGCTACCTATCCTTTTTGATTACCATCATATTGCTGTCAATAATGAGTTTTATTTAACATTTATTGATTTGAACCTTAGTTTGGGAAGTATTTGCATGAAAGAAGAAGATCAATCATTAAAACAGATTACATGTCCTAAATGTAATGCTACAGTAGGATCTAAATTAAAATTCTGTACTGAATGTGGTAGTGAAATTAAACAAACTGTCAGTTCCGATCAGACCACTACCTGTCCCAAATGTTACGCAGACATCGCACCCGGATTGAAGTTCTGCACAGAATGTGGTAGTGAAATTAAACAAACTGTTAGTTCTGATCAGGCTACTACTTGTCCGAAGTGTTTCGCAGATGTGGGACCTGGTTTGAAGTTTTGTACAGAATGTGGTGCTGAAATTAAACGATCTGTTAGTTCTGATCAGGCTACTACTTGTCCAAAGTGTTTCGCAGATGTGCAACCTGGATTAAAATTCTGCACAGAATGCGGCACTTCAATAATGATTCAAGATATTTCTAGTTCTAGTATTAGTGAAAAATTAAGGCAGCGTCGTGAAGCAGAAAGTAGAAGTGTTCCACCTCGTGATGAGACATTAGATACTGTTGTGGAATCTGGAAAGGGATTAATGAAAGGTTTGGGAGGATTCCTGAACAAAACTGCAAAAAGCATTGACCAAAGCATTGAAAATAACCGTCAATCCTCAGCCAGCAAAGAAATCCTTCCCCAAAACAGGAAAGAAGATGAAAATTTAGGATATCTTGTCTGTGATGCTTGTGGTGGTTATTACCAACTACAACAAGGTGAATCTGCAAACGATTTTGAAACTGAATGTGATTGTGGTGGTAAATTACAATATAGACTAGAATTATGAGTAGGGGGAAAATTTTATGGAAAGAAAACAACTATTATTACTAAACCCAGTTGAATATGAACACCAATTTGATAAAAAAGCTCTTAAAACTTTAGAAGGAACACCAGGGCTGGAAAAGGCTGTGAAATATATTCACAAACATGGTGTAGAAAGAGTTATGCGGTTAGTTAACACTGGTAGTCATATTCGAGTTACTCCTGACAATTTTCCTGATATTTATAAGTTATTAGAAGAGGCTTGTGCCAATATTTTTCTTAAAGATATTCCAGAATTGTATATTAGATGGAGTTATGATGTAAATGCCTGTGCTATAGGTTCGCAAAACCCGATTATTATTTTAGATTCAGGTGCTATTGATTTATTATCGGATGATGAATTGTTATGGTTAATAGGACACGAAGCAGGACATATAAAAAGTGGCCATATGTTGTATCATGATATGTCTTTGATAATTCCTATTTTAGGAGATATTATAGGTTCTGCAACTTTAGGTATTGGGGGATTAGTTTCATCAGGTTTAGAATTAGCTTTATTGTATTGGTATAGGATGTCTGAACTTACTGCTGATAGGGCTGGTCTTTTAGCATGCCAGGATCAGAAATCTGTTTTCAGTACTTTAATGAAGGCCGGCGGTGTTCCCAAAAGTTTCTATGATAAAATGAAAACAGAAGACTTCATCAAACAGGCGGAAGATTTTAAGAGTTTTGATTTTGATACTTCGGATAAAGTTACCAAAACTGTAATGATAAGCATATCAGATCATCCTTGGACAGTATTAAGAGCCTCTGAAATATTAAAATGGGTTAATTCAGGCAAATATGATGAAATCATTAAAATGCATGGTAAAGGCAGTTTAGAAGATATTGAAATCACTTGTCAAAAGTGTGGGAAAAAATTAAGTGGTAATGAAACATTCTGTGGTGTGTGTGGATCTAAAGTGTGGAAAAGATAATTATGCATTATTTTTAAATCAAGGAGGTGTAAGCTTCTAGAAACTCGCTAAAGGAAATTTAATGATGAAGAAGTTTTCTAAAAAGGAGAATGATGGGTTTATGCTGAATAATATTGATGATTCACTGAATGTAAAAATTAATTTAAGCAGGGTGTGAGTTAAATGGATGGAATGGAACCTTGGGCCTGGGTTGGAATAATAACTGTTTAGATTTTTATCATAAAAATCAACAATAAAGATTATTTATAAAAATCATTACTTAATTTATAAGCCTTTTTTTAAAGTTGAATCTTTTTTACTTCTCAGATACTCTCCAGGACAAACTATCTAACTTTTAATGATCTTAGTAAACTACACACATACCCTAATCATTAGATAAAAACTAAAGACAGGGATAACTAGTAAAAGTTATAAACAATTCATGGGGGTTTGTTTTATGCAAAACTGGAGTAAATATTTTTAGGATTGAGATCTATGGCCGAAGATCAAAAATTTGAAAAAAATAATATAATTCTGTACAAGGACGATGAAGGGGCGGCGACCATTGAAGTTCTTTTAAAAGACGACACCATGTGGTCTACACAAAAAACAATGGCAGAACTCTTTGATGTGACCGCACCAACCATAAATGAACACTTAAAAAATATCTTTCAAACAGGGGAATTAGATGAAATGTCAACTATTAGGAATTTCCTAATAGTTCAAAAAGAGGGTAATAGAGAAGTTACTAGAAAGATAAATTTTTATAATTTAGACGCAATTATTGCAGTAGGTTATCGTGTAAACTCTAAACAAGCTACACAATTCAGAATATGGGCTACTAATGTCCTAAATGAATTGATAACCAAAGGTTTCGTCTTAGATGATGATCTTTTAAAAAACGGTACCCGCTTTGGTAAGGATTACTTCGACGAATTACTGGAAAAGATCCGTGAAATCCGGGCCAGTGAACGTAGATTCTACCAGAAAATAACCGACATCTATGCACAGTGCAGTTTCGATTATAATAAAGACGCGGAGATTACCCGAACCTTCTATGCAACCGTTCAAAATAAGCTTCATTGGGCCATCACCCACCACACCGCAGCTGAAATCATATCAGAACGAGCTGATAGCACCCTAAAGAATATGGGCCTCACCACTTGGAAGAATGCACCAGAAGGTAAAATCCTAAAAACAGACATTGGTGTTGCTAAAGACTATTTATCCGAAAAAGAAATCTTAGAATTAAACCGAATTGTAAATATGTACCTGGACTATGCCGAAAACCAGGCAGAAAGACATAAACTCATGTCCATGGAGGACTGGGCATCCAGATTAGATGCATTCCTTAAATTCAATGAATACGATATTCTCCAGAATCCTGGAAAAGTTTCCCATACCGTGGCCAAGGAAATTGCCAATAAAGAATTTGAAAAGTATCGAAAGATCCAGGATAAAGACTATATCTCTGATTTTGATAAAGAGGTAGCTAAGAAATATTTGGATAAAAAAGGGAATGGAAACACTTAAATTCTTTTAACAAATGAATCTCCAAATAACCTACAGATACAGTGTGGTTATATAGGCTTGAATGACAAAGCCACACCTTATTATTCATTTAATAAAAAAAATAATTAAAAAAGAAATAAAGGTTTATTTTTTAATCTTAGGCGTTATTAATCCACTTACCACCATCAAAACAGCCAGTACCAGGTAATTCACTGGTGTTCCGGTACTCTTCATGGGCACGGTTTTGGTGGTGCTGGCAGCGTTTACAACATTAGAACCATTGCCCTGCACATTAAACGAGAATATTCCAGTAGGGTCCAGGTTAGCGTTGAAAGTACCGGAACTTATCACTGGTCTAATGGTAAAACTTCCCCCTGCCGTTGATATCACGGTTAAGTTCAGGTAGGGATCTCCCATAGGTACTGAGTCCAGTATCCAGGTTAACGTCCGGTTGTTAGCATTGTAACTCACACTTCCAGTATCTACCTGGGCACCCACGTAGTTCAGGCCTTCTGGTAAGGGGATATATATGACCACGTTTTGGGCAGTATTAGGTCCCTTGTTCCCCAGTTTATACTTCAAGGTGAAGGGTTGACCAGCAACAGGATTGACTGGATCAGAAACCCCATCCAGGTAAAGATAACAGGCCGGGTTAACCGACAGGTTAAAGGAAACTGTCTGGTTATCGGTAGTGGCGTTAACTGAAGTAGAACCAGTGGCGGTGGGTGTGAAGGTGGTGTTTACCACGCCGTTAGCCGTGAGTAGATTAGCCGGGTTCAACGTCCCCCGGTCACTCTGGAAGTTAACCGGGGTTCCATCGGGAATATGGCCATTAACCGGGTCTATTGGTGTTAGAATGGTTCCATTGTAGGCATTGTTGAAGCTTACTGTAACGTTACTGGTAGCGCTAGAATATATGGGTGAATCAGCGGTGATGGTCATGTACAACCAGGTACTAACATCCACTATACTGGATTCCGTGCCCACAAGTCGGACAAAATCCGGATTGTTGGTCCCCCACCAGTTCAATGTAGCATTGACAAAACTGGAACCTGATGGTTGAATAAAAGCACTGTAAATAGCAGCACCATTACCAGCGGTGTTGTTAACCAATCGGTTAAAGTTAACTAGTATATCTCCACCGAAGTTACAGATAGCACCTCCATAGTCGGCAGTGTTCAGGGTGAAGGTACAACCCGTCACCTTACTGAGGACACCTTCCTCATCGTTATGGATAGCACCACCATCTCCGGCAGTGTTAGCGGTGAAAATGCAGTCCATTATACCGTCGATAGTGCCACCCATATTGGCAATGGCACCCCCGTAACCAACCAGTTCACCAAGGGCGTTGTTGTTGGTGAAGGTACAGTTGGTGAGATTACCCATGGTTATTCCATTACTGATGGCTCCTCCATTTTCTGCGGTGTTACCGGTGAAAATACAGTGAGTCAAGGTATTCATGGTACCCTTGTTCTGGATGGCACCACCATCACCATTGTAGGCAGTGTTCCCCGTGAAAGTACAACCCTCCACATTATCAATAGTAGCTAATGCGTAATTGTCAATAGCACCGCCAGGACCATCCTGTGCAGTGTTTTCCACGAAAGTACAGTCCATCAAATTTCCAAGGACGGCATCATAGTCATTACTGATGGCTCCCCCACCGTAACCGGCAGTGTTCTGGGTGAAAACACAATCAGTTACATTATTGATAGTGCCCTGGTTGTTGAGTGCACCCCCGTAATAGGCTGAGTTTCCCTGGAAAGTGCAGGTGGATATATCACTGATAGTACCGTCGTTAAAGATTGCACCACCGTAGAACCATACGCAATCACTGTTAAATTCTGCGGTGTTTCCGGTGAAGGTGCAACCAGTTATTTTACCAATAGTATCGGTGTTATAGATAGCACCGCCCTGGTAAGTTTCTTGAACTTCAGGATCATCGCTTTTAACGGTGTTGTTGGCGAAAATACAGCTGGTTATATTGCTGATAGTACCGTGGTTATCAATGGCACCACCGTCACCATTATTGGCTGTGTTTTCCCGGAAGGTGCAACGAAGGAGATTATCAATGGTACCACCATTGTAAATGGCTCCACCACCACTAATCACCGTAGAAGTCGCATTATTTCCAGTGAAGGTACAATCAGTTATACTAAGGGTACCGGTACTGTAGATAGCACCACCAATATCTGCAGTTGCGTTGGCAAAAGTCAGGTTAAAAAAAGCCACGGTAGCCTCTGGCCGGATTTTGAATATCCAGCTGGTTCCTTCACCATTGATTATGGTGTTGTGTTGACTTTCACCGGTAATGGTCATACTTCTGGTGACTGTGAGGTTGGTGTTTCCGGTTCCGGTGTATATTCCTTGGGCAATGTTCACTGTTCCGTTTTCATCAACACTGCTAATTCCTTTATCTATAGTCAGGAAAGGACTATCTGCAGTTCCCAAATTTGTGTCGCTTCCACCAGTGGAATTAACATATACGGTTGATGCGGCACTAACACAGGAAACTGTAGCTAAAGTCATTATCATTCCCAACAAACATAAAATAAATATTGTTCTTTGTTTTTTCGTAGTTTCTCACCCCTCTTTATAGTAATTAACCACAATATTTCACCTTTTTAGTGGTTATGTGGATAAATAAAGAATCTTAATACATAATAAATTTATTGATTTGTTTCTTAAAATAAAACCAGAAAAATATAGTTCATCCTTCCTGAGAGAAATAACAAGAACTACAACCACGTCCAGGTTAAACAACAGTTATAGGAGAATATGGAGATCATTGGTGACCAGAATGTTACAATTCTTAAAGGGGGCAAATTTTATTTAAATAGGTAATGATATAACTTTAATTACTTTCTAATTCATTTTCTACTTTATTTAATAATTTTACGGCCATTTTAACCACATGATGGGCTTCGGATTTAGATATAGTTCCAGTCAAGTCATAAACAGCACGATGTCTTTTTCGACGTATTCTATCCAGACAAATAGAATAATCTTTTCCCAGCACTATTTCTGTGAATTTTACCACGGCAATATGTGAGTTTTTACTGGATGGCCGATAACCTCTGTTAAACATGAGAGCTCTAATGGATTGTAGCATGGAGTTATAGGATATGTTAAAGGCCCAATCATAATCGCTTTCATCTAAGATTCTCATAGCTGTATCAACATCTCTCCTAGCTAAACTCAAAGAGTTTTGTACTCTACGAAAGTCAGGTGATAATTTCTTAATGTAACCCTCTTTTTCCAGGTTATCCAGCATTTATTTCACCTAAAATTATGATTTTGGGTTCATGGAGTATTTCTTTAATGAAAGGATCGTTATTATCGATTTTTTCATTATATTCTTCATTGGATAGTATGATGTAATTTATTTCACGGGATAACTTTATTTCCAGTGTATTAAATTCAGTTATTAGGGTATCCTCATCTATATCACCCACCATGAAAACGTCAATATCACTGCCGGGGCCGGCATTTTTAGTAGCGTAGGATCCGTAAATGAAAGCTAGTTTAATCTGACCCCATTTTTTCACATTTTCCTTTAACAATTGGGCCACACCTTCAGTTTTCATCACCATATTGTAAAGTTCATTGTAAAGATAAAACTCATTATCTACCCTAAAATATTTTAGATTTCCTGCTTTTCTACTAGTTAAAAGACCAATATCCTCTAGATTGGAGAGTTCCCTCCTAACGGAGTTTATGTTTTCATTTATTTTCTTGGTGATTTCCCGGACATACAACTCTTCACCGGGATTTAGCATGAAAAGGGTGATAATTTTACTCCGGGTTTTGGATGTGAAGAGTTTACTTAACATGAATAAAAAATGTATTCGATTGTATAAATAATTTATTCATTATATATTAAGTTTAGTAATATTTTTATTATGAAGATGTAAGTGATATAAGCAATTTTCTATCCCCAAATTAACTCCCTGCAAATAATTTTATTATTAACATTATACCAACATAGATTATCATTTTATCTTGTAAATGGGGAGTTATCACTTGATATCATGGGAAACATATCAGAATATAGTAATTGAGCATTTAAACCGGAAGATAAGCTCTGCTGACAATCCGGATCAACACCAGGCCATCAGTGCTTCCACTGGTGAGTCCCAGTTCCTGGTGGCCGGGCCGGGTAGTGGGAAAACCACGGTCATGGTGTTGAAGATACTGAAGTTCATCTACGTGGATGATGTGCACCCTTCTTCTATATTGGCCACAACCTTCACCAGAAAGGCGGCTACCGAGTTACGCTCCAGGATCCTTTCATGGGGAGATGAAATACGCCAGGTCCTCCTGGAACTCCCTGAATTTAAAGACATACATCCATCTCTAAGGCACCTGGACTTCAACCAGATTACCACTGGCACCCTGGACAGTATATCCCAGGACATACTGAAGATACACCGTGCCCCGGGTTCAGCCCCACCAGTGGTTATCCAGGACTTTGTAACCAACGCCCTCATGCTCAAGGTGGGCCTCTTCCAGGAGGAAAAACACCATAACCAGGAACTCAGGGAATACCTCGTCCAGCTCCGGGGAGGTAAATTCGGGTTCAACACCAATGAAATGGCAAGACAGTTACTGGAGATAAAGGACCGGGTTTACTACGACCAGGTGGACTGGGAAAAACTCCACCAGGAAAAGATAAACCAGCATCCCGGCTTTGATGTGGCCCATCAAGCCATAAACGATTATCTCCAGGAACTTAAAAAACGGAGCCTCTATGATTTTGCCATGCTGGAAGCAGAATTCCTGGACCAGTTAAAGGAGGGGAAACTGGACGACTTCCTGGAAGGTTTGAAACTTGTCCTGGTGGATGAGTACCAAGATTCCAACCTCCTCCAGGAGCAGATCTATTTCCAGCTGGCACGAGCAGCAATAAATAACGGGGGTAGTATGACTGTGGTGGGGGATGATGACCAGTCCCTCTACCGCTTCCGTGGTGCCACTGTGGACCTTTTCACCAGTTTCCAGGAACGATTCCAACAGGAAATGCCCCAGGCACCCCAACCAAGGGTTATCTACTTATCCCAGAACTACCGTTCCACCGGTAACATTGTCCAGTTCTGTAACCAGTTCGCCCAGCTGGACCAGGAATTCCAGGAAGCCCGGGTGAGGGATAAACCAGCCATTAAACCAGAAAGAACACCACCACTCACTGAGTTTCCCATACTGGGAATGTTCCGGGAGGACGTGGAAACACTGGCCACCGACCTATCCAGTTTCATCTGGCAGGTAGTGTGTGGAGAGGGATACCGAGTACAGGACTACGTGATCAAGGTGAACCCGGATGAAGGTTCACCCACGGATCTATCCATTCTTTTAAGTTCGCCCCAGGAGCAGGCCTACACGAACAAGAAATTACCATATTATCTCCGGGAGAAACTGAAAATACCCATTTTCAATCCTCGAGGTCAGAGTTTAGAGAAGACCTGGGAGGCCAGCGTACTGTGTGGACTCATGTTAGACTGTATTGACCCGGAGTGTGAGATACAGAACTCCATTGAAAAACTGCCCTACACTGCCACTAAAAACTTCAAGTCCTGGCGGAAAACTGCCCGGGAATTTGTGGAAACCAATCCCGAACCAGAAACCCCTATATCACTAAAACAATTCGTTGATGCCTGGCAGGGGCGACAACCGCTGGGGCGTAACACCTGGAAGAGAGATGTTCCCCTACTGGATCTAGCCTATAAACTGGTGACTTGGATACCCACCCTGCAGGATGATGTGGAGGGACTGGTTTACCTGGAGGCCATCACCCGGACCATTGCCGAAACTGCCCTCTTCAGTAACTACGGTGGGGAACTGGTTTTTGATAAAAAATTCCCGGAACTGGAATGTTACTCCATAAAGGAAGCCTTCTGGAATATATTCGTACCCCTGGCCAACGGAGCTATAAAGGTGGATGAGGGATTACTGGACACCTTGCCTGATAACCGGATCAATGTCATGTCCATCCACCAGTCCAAGGGACTGGAATTCCCCCTAGTGGTGGTGGATATATGCTCTGATTTTAGAACTAACCATCCAAAAAATGCCTTTAAACGATTCCCAGATGATGGTGGTAAATCCTGTACCATGGAAGATGAGATACGTTCCTGTTCCCCTCTGGGACTACCCCCAAGAACTGGAAGGGACCGGGCCTTCGATGATCTAATCCGGCACTATTTCGTGGCTTACAGCCGGGCACAGGATGTATTACTATTAATAGGGTTAACCACCTATCCTGACATTCCCAACGTGGCCACGGGATGGACCAGGAATGAGGCCTGGCCCTGGGATGGTCTGGATAACTTGTTCCTGATCTAATAATAATATTTATATTTAAATAAGTATTATATTAAAGGTATGAAAACCTCCCGTACAAAAAGTGAAATTTTATCATCTAAAAAATCCAGATATATAAAACGAGGTGGGCTAATGGATATTTCTGACCTGGAATACCGGCTGTTAAATTTAGATAAAGAGTTACATCTTATACTAAAAGAAATCCGCAAAGCAAAATCTACCCCTAAAAATATAGTAGAAAATGCTACTGGCTCATGGGGATATGATGTGGATAGTAAAGATTTTGTTAGTAAATTACGGCGTTCTGAAAGGTTAGATCAGCTATGAAATTTTTCATTGACACCTCAATTTTTGTAGATGTACTCCGCACTGAATTTAAACCCTCATCTAAAAGATTTCTAGAAAGTATTGAAAAAGAGAATAAAGGTTTTTCTTCAGTTATTACCACAGCAGAACTTAGTGTAGGAGCTTACCGATCTAATCGTGAGGATTCTATTCGTAGAACTCTTGATCTTTTATCCATCGTTGACCTGGTTGATGTTAACGAAGTTATTGCATTAGAAATTGGGAAAATTTTCGCTGATTTAATGGATAAAGGGAAAATAATTGAACTCAATGATTGTATTATTGCAGCTAGCTCCTTATCACTGGGAATAAAAAGAATTATAACCAGGAACATAGAACATTTCCATCGCATTAAGGGTGTTGAAGCTATCGAACCCGAAGAATTGGGGTTTTAATATGTTATTTCTAATTATCAAAGAATCTAAAATAGGAAGGTAAATATGTGTCTTTCTGTCCGTTCCAAACCATACATAATCCCCGAGTACAGTCTAACTGGTGATCTACTGGCCTACCTTACCTGTGGTTTACAGTACCGCTACCAGAACAAGGGAACCCTACCCCCTTCCATGCCTATCCAGTTATGGTTTGGGGACTTTATCCACGGGGTTATGGAGGAATCCTACCTTAAGTGGAGGGATGATGACTGGAAGGATTTCCCCTGGGACTGGGAAACACAAATCCGAAGGGTGGAACTGGATATACACAACCGCATGCAGTCCCGTGGACTGCAACCTCCTGCCAACCTGTTCTGTCCCTTCCAGGGGGAAAGTGAACACCAGGGACTGTGCCCGGATTCCCATCACCCCCACAAGCTGGTGGCCAGTATCCGGGCCGAAGCCGCCATTAACACCTGGGGACCACACTTGTTTCCCCTGGTAGATGACAACGAAGTACGGTTAAAGGGTATACGGGACATGCCCCACTACCAGAAGGGGGTCAGCCGCTCCAACTACTACGGTGTAACCGGGATCATCGATGTCTTAAGCTCGGTTAAGCTGGAAGAGGCCAGTAATAAAAATCTGATTATAAAATACCTCCATCAGGATCCATCATTCCGGGAAAAACTGGAAAAGTTGGAATCTGACAAGTATGAGGTTATAGTGGATTATAAAGGTATGAAGCGACCCGCTATTGGTTCACCCTCATGGAAACACCACTACTGGCAGGTACAAACCTACTCCTGGCTACGATCACTGCAACCTGACTCCAGCCCGGTGCTCATTGGTATACTATTCTATCTTAACGAGTTATCCCTGTTTAAAGAAGACCTGTTAGAGCTTCAAAGGGAAGTTAAGGAAAACAGTACCGATGTCATGCCCACTGAAGGTGACCGGGAACTGATTTTACGGTGGAATCCTAAAAATAAAACACCTAAACTCTCGGAACCTTTCCGGAACCTGAGATCTATACGTATGATACCCATGGATGATGAATTACTGGCCCAGTCCCTGAAGGAATTTGATAACGTAGTGGAAGAAATTGAGGGGAGCATCATCCAGGAGGTGGATGGGCAGGTGATCCAGGATTCCTGGAGGACCAATCCAGACAAGCGAACCTGTGATGCCTGTGACTACAAAACCTTCTGCAAAACCTCGGCCAGCACTAAAAAACTAACTGTGCCCTAACGGTGAAAAATGTGTGAAGAATGCGATTTCTGTGGTAAATCCAGGACTGGATAGATGTATAGTATGCCATAGATGTTACTGTATTGACCATATGGGTGGTGATGGTTACTGCCTGGACTGTTACTTTGGTACAGGATTGTTCGAGTAACCATTTTATTAAGTAACCATCCTTGTTATATCAATATGCCAGAAATTTTATAGAAATCTTATTTTATTTATTCACCGGTTATACTTCTGATATTCTTTAAAAATCGCCGTGGACTACACCGGGGACTAAAGAAATATTTATTTACTTATTGATCACATAAACAACATCAATGATATAAATTAGTGATTTATTATAGATAATAACCAAATGGAGAACAAAAAAACAGAATATATCTTTTTTTCAGTGAAAGTTGTGGTAAAACAGTGATTAGTAAGGGAGGAACCTTAACATGTGGAAAAAACTGGAACTGGGTTTATTAGTTGTATTTGTATGCATGGTTGTGGCAGTATCAGGATGTATGTCCTCTTCAGTGAAGGTGGTTATTGATTACCCTGGCAGCTGGAATGGTACACTGAAAACTGATGCCGGAACACGTAGTATTGAAGGTACAGGAAATCAAACCATCGATTTAGGCACCATGACCGGTAGTTTATACGTTAAGGTGGAAAAGAAAGATAAAGGATCCAACAACACCATAAGAGTTTCAGCCATAAGAGGGGATGAAACCGTGAACACCATGAATTCCTCCACCCAGTACGGAGAATTGGACGATGCAATACTGAGCATTTACCTGACTCCATAGATCCAAGGATACATTAACTCTCATGGTATGGTTAAGTATCCATAAAGGGTTAATTATCCATAGTCTATTGAAAAAATTAAAATTGAGAAGTTATCTACAGGGAAAGATAATTTCTCCCCCTATTTTTTTTTTATTTGGAAAAGGTTTAAACGATTTTGTTGTATTCATATTACAGAATAGGTGTAATCACATTATTTTTAAGATCGTACCATTTTCCATTCTGCCAGTATTCTTTACTTAAACTTCCGCACTTGGTGCAGTAGTTTTCACCGATCATTATCCTTTCTCCGGCCGAGTTTTTATATTCAGTTACCTTCCGGGTAACTGTCCACTGGTCGCAAACCCGGCAGCGGATATTACCGGTGGCAGTGTCTTCTCTCACATCCACCGCCTGATAATCAGTTAAATCCACACTTTTACCATTGGAAGTTACTATGGATGTGGGGAGACTGTTATTGGTTGATTTGGCTTGATTCCCTGTCATGGTGGTGTTCTGTGGCATGGCCGTGGTGTTGTTGGCGGTGGTGTTAACTGCCGGTGATTGGTAAGTTAAGAGCATTGCTGCACCAATTCCTAACACTGCCACCATGATGATCACCACTGTTATGAGTATCTTGGTGGTTTTACTCCCACTTGATGCCAGTTCTGGAGTGGTGGAGCGTGAATCAGCAACACCTTCCTCCCAGATGGATGGTTCCTTATTTTTGTGTGCGCACATCTTACAATACATCTCCTTTTCCCTGTATACCCCTTGAATAAAAAAAGATTCGTTTTAAATAAAAGATAAATGATTTTAGGTTCCCGGGTTAAGCTCTTAATTAAAAATCTTCATTAATATATGGCTTTTGAGGATTATAAAAATTTGTATTAATGATGCTGGAACCGGCATATCAGTAGTCAATTGAAGTTGGACAATCCATACCTGAACAGGATCACTCCCCTGGTACTGGGCTGCACTGCCTTTATTTCAGATAATACTGTACTTTCCATCACTGGGGTTGTATTCTGGTAGGACTGGTAGGTTTGCAGTCCAGCCACGATTTTTCGGGGATAGATAATACTGTATGTTCTGGCCCAGTTTCTTAAACCGGTTATTCCATGGTCATAGTCACCTATATAGAGCATGGGAACTATGTAATCACAGTAGGGGGCTATCATGTAATAATACTGGTCTCCATCCCATCCTTCAGGTTTCACACAGAGGGAGAAGGTTACTCCCTTGGTTTCCTCTCTCATGGCCTTTATCTGGGATAGATAAGAGGGCATGTCGTAGGTTTCCACATCAAGATGAACCCCTATTTTCATCTGGGCTACCTGGGATGCATGGTTGAACCCGGGAAATACCCAGGCATGGGTCCGGATCCCCACTTCATCTGCCTTGGTCTGGGCTTCAGTGAGTACTGGTAAGTAATTATCATTGCTCACCCGGATGTAGACATCGGTGATACCCGCAGCCTTTAAGGAGGTGAAATTGATCCCAGATAGGGGTGTTACACCGGGGTTTATGTAGTAGCCCATGATGAAACCCGCCCCTAAATACTGGATGGGGTTCCAGGGAGTAACTGTACTGGTGTAAGGCACCGGTACAGGTTCCGTGGTACTGATGTTCCGTGTATTATTGTCCGCTGCGGTTACACAGCACAGTGTTAGGGAAATTAGTACTAAAAGTGTTAATATCCATTGGTACTTAATTTTAACGCCCTCAATCAGTTTTTAGTTCAGAATTTTAATATTTCCATAAGACTATTGTAAGTATACTAATAGTTTAGTCCATTAAGATTGTAAGTATACTAATATTTTAGATGAATGTACTGTAATTTTTTTTCATTCACCCTTTCTCGGGATAATTATGGTTGATTTATAACACTTATTTCAAAAACTAGTATTATCCTATAATACTATTCCTACAAAATGGAAATAAATTGACTTTTTAGAGCTGATCAAACCCTTGATAAGAGCCCCGATTATCCCCAGTTCCTGTGCTACCTTACTCTGGTCATTCCCTTCTTCATAGGAGCGAATGATCTCTCTTTTAGCCCGGGGATATTCTGCTATATAAATACAAGGATATTTTTGGTTAAAAATAATACAAAATTAAATTCTGTAAAATTCACACTGGATTATTTTAAGTAAATGAATAGCAAGGGGGGAGTTCCAGTAAATCATTCCCTGAAAATTATTCCCTGAAAATTTTATGTCTAAAAATACATATTATAAATTACAAAAAAATGGGTATAAAACTCAAGGATAACTGTGCAGGGGGAAATAGAACAGTGAATAAAGATCTATCCATCTTAGTGGTGGCTCTTCTATTGGTTACCGGAAGTCTACTCATCAGTGGATGCACGTCACCAGTATCCTGCCCTCAGTGTGGTTCTTCCAGTCTGGAAATAGTTGGAAATTACACCAACCAGACAACTGGACAGGACATGCTACTCTGTAACTGCAACAACTGTGGATATGTCTTTGAAGTTGAAAAATGAACATAAATCATAAGCTTAGGAGTTTGGAGTTTATACTAGATAGGCATATGAGTGTATAGTAGATGCATATTTTAACTGAGTGTACATATCCATGATTTAGTTATATTAATACAACAGTTTCACCTTAAACGATATTTTATATCCTTAAGAATAGACATACACTTGAATCCAAGTATTGAAGAAGATGGGGTTTAGTTTTTATGGAAAGGGAAGAAAAAAAATTGAGGATCCTTAAATGCAGTACTTGTAATACTCAGGTTCCAGAAGGTGCCCGGATCTGCACGGTGTGTGGTGAACCACTGCTTGCCAGTACGTCTCCTAAAAAGAGTATGTGCCCTCACTGTTACGCTGAATTTCCACTGGAAGTTGAATTCTGCCCATCATGCGGAACCAAAACCAAACAAATTACCGACAAAAGCAAGGAAACAACCTGCCCCCGGTGTTATTCTGAAATAGAAACTGATTTAAGTTACTGCCCCCAGTGTGGTAGTGATCTTAGTCCATCCCTCACCTGCCCCAAATGTAAGGGCAAAATACCCCCGGGAAGGAATCGCTGCCCACTATGTGGAACTTCCCGAAAAGAGAAGGGCGTATCCAGCTATGTAATCCACCAGAAACTGCAAAAACAGCGAGAAATAAACAGAATAGATACCACCTCCAAAAATATGACTCCCACTCCCGATAATAAAACTTCACTAAGTCAAAAAGTGCACAGTACCCCTACCTTCCCGGACCATGAATTGGAAAAAAGTAACCCTGAAGAGACAAAGGAGGAAAAAATAAACCACCAGGGGTACCTGGTTTGCAACCGTTGCGGTGGTTACTACAAATTGCAACCATATGAGTGTCCCGCTGACTTTAAAGAGAAGTGCCCCTGCGGGGGAAAACTACAACACCAATTAAAATTATGAAAACATCTATTCTAAATGAAGAAAAACCTTAACCATAAATGAATAAACCATTTTTTACATATTAATTGTAAATAATAAATCTAATCGGGGTGCCTTTAGTGTATTTCACAGCAGGACTAATATTGGTGATAATTGCCTGGATAATTCAGTTCTATAAAACCGTTATCCAAAAGGATAAAAATATCAATCCCTATTTCCTCATTTTATACGTAATAGGGGTTATTTTTCTGGTAATTGGAAATTTTTTAGCTAACGATACCTTTACTGGACTTTTGAATCTGATAAGTGCCATATTGCCCTTATTGATATTCATAGCCGTACTTCGAAACTGAATAAATCCAATTGGAGGAATGAAATGGTATACTGCACCAAATGTGGCATGGAAAATGAGGACCAGTCAGTTTATTGTGCTGAATGTGGTCAAAAGTTACAAGATGATAGTGAAACTCTCCAGGAAATGATTCATGTGGCCTGGAATAAAGGCACGGTTCCACCCCGGAAGATCCTCTGCTTCACCGACAAAAATGCTTACATTATGGAAGGAAACTTTCTAATTGGGCTGGGATGGGGAATTGGAGGAATTGTAGGTAATTACATTGAAAAGAAGGATACCTCCCAAAAGGAAGAAAATGCTCGAAATGCCAACTTTCAGGAAGTAGTGGCCCAGGACCCCGAGGTAGTGGTCATTCCCTACAATGAAATCATGAAGGTAACCATGGGAAAGAAGAGAATGCTGCTTAACCCTTCCATAACCATTGAAACCACCACCGATGATTACAAGTTCACAGTTATGGATGGTAAAAAGTACAAACAGTACCAGAAATCCATACCTTCAATTTTAGGCGATAGAGTGCAGGTTGAATGAACAAAAAAATGGGAATTTAAAATAAAGGAATAAAAAATAAGGAATTTAAAAAGGGGAGGATTATTTAATTTTCTTCCTCCCCGAAAAACTAGTTTTTATGGTTAGCTCCGGAAATCCCGCCGTTTTCTGTAACTGGACATGGCTCCTATTTTTTCATTTTCTTCCATCTGGAAGAAGGCAGTGTGTATCACCTGGTCCTGGTAGGTGAGGGCTGAACCCACTATCTGTGGCCCTTCCAGACGGTGGTCCCAACCATAACCCACTGATTTGTGTTTTTCATCCACGGATAAGCGGGCATCATCCAGGAATGAACGAGCACACTCCGGTCCGTTGAATGTCCCTTCACCCTCCCCTTCACTGAGCATAGCCTCCAGGGCGTAACTTTTCAAGATTTTCTGGTGGAGTAACTGGTAAGCACTGGCACTGGATAGAATATCCAGACCCATAACTTCCCCATTAACCATCACCAGCAAACCCTTCTGCCCCTCCTCCAGAGGGAATGATTCCAGGTATTCATCCAGATCCCTCCGACGGGAATGGTATACATCCTGCAGGGCCCGAGTATTGGATTTTGTCCGGGCTTTTTCACTCACCTCATCGATTTCATCCCAGACCAGTCTCTGGTTAGAGTAAAACTCACCCTTCTGTCGCAGGGAAGTATTCACCGAGGCAGATTTTGTTCGACGCATCCGGTAGGAAGCCACGTTACCAGATTCAGCAAATTCCAGGGAATTGTAACTCCACCTCCCCTGTTCGGTGCAGCTTACCGGTATCACAGTTACTGACTGTGGTTTTAATAATATAGTAGTGTTTAAAACACGGTTCTGTTTGGCCCCAACCAGTTCCTCCCCGTCAAGTAATAGTACCGGCATATCGGCATGGTTTTGAACCTTCAACTCCGGGACAGAAGCCACATCATCTATTTCAGTGACAGTCAGTACTTCCCCCTGCAAAGCTTCGGTCAGGGTTAGATAAGTACACTCCCCTCCCTTTTGGTAAAGGGGGAACACACCCATGCCCTGGTGTTCCTGTAGCTGGCCCAGTTCCATCTGGTATATGTAGTCGGCAATCAGTTCATCCAATTAAATCACCTTCATCCTGTTCTTTTCTTATTTTTAATTCCAGGGCGGATCTTATCTTGTGCTGTAACACTTCATAATCCACTGGTTTCTTCAAAATGGCATAGGGTACAGTTTTTGCTGCTTCGGTTATTACGGCCTCATCACCCTGGCCAGTTACATAGATGAGGGGAATGTGCAGTTTCATAATTTTTCGGGCAGCCTCCACTCCATTGAGTTCTCCTTTAATCCCAATATCCATTATTATCAGATCTGGTTTTTCCTGGAATGATTCTGCTATTGCATCTTCTCCCGAAGAGATCACTGGCCCTACAGTGTATCCCCATGACTCCATTTTACTCTGGAGGTCCAGGGCAAAGATAAAATTATCTTCCACCACCATTATCTTAAAATCAACCACTTTCTGGCCTCCCCTTAAGTTTTAACTACAAAAAAAAGAAAAAAAATATGTTAGGTATTCCTACAAAGTCACAGTTTGATTGTAAATGTTTCCGTCTTCACTTCCACCGGAAAATGCAGAATCAAATATCAACACTTTGACCTTGGCCGGAGTTCCTTTTTGATACAATGATGCAGTACCTCGGGCCTTTATGGTCTGACCAGCCTTGGCATCGTTGATATTCCAGGCCAGGGGGGTACGATCTATGACGGCATTACTTGAATCGTACCAGACCAGGACCATTTCCAGGTAGCGGGTGTCCTGTTTAGGTACGATGTCACAGGTAACATAGTACATGCCGTACCCTTCACTGGATACTTTTAAATTGGTCACATTCAAGGAATTTTTATCTCCAGAACTGGTACAACCGCTCACAAACACAACCGCCAGAACAGCAAGCACCACTAATATTAAGGCCATTTTTTCTATTTTCATTTAATTCCTCCTATTTTGATGAAAATTACTTCCTGAATATAGCTATCAAACCTGCCAGTAGGAACAGTATGAATCCCAGAACTCCAAAGAAGGATATACTTATCAGTAGCCAGATGGAGCTTAACACCAGGATTATGCCACCCCATGTGTGATTTCGGGTAACGAATACTGCTCCAACAATACCCACCACTGAGGCTAAGATGGCACTGACTCCTAATTCTGGAAGGAAGAGTAAAGCGAATACACCTCCTATTAATCCAAATATTCCTCCAGCAAATCCTAAAGCTAATTCAATCGTTCTTGTTCGTTTATTTTCAGGTAAGGTGTTTTCCTGACCTTCATTTGCCATTTTTTCTCCCATAAAATTACTCTCCAATATAATTAACATTACCATAGTGGTACATAATACTCATATTGTGATTATGTTATATAAATGTTAATGTTTACCATTAACAAATTAGTTATAATACATACAACCCCATATTTAACCAAACATGTTCAATATGAAAAAGGGTAGTTTATCACTAAAATAGGCTACTTAAGCATCAAAACACTAATATACAGGTTAAAGGAGAATAGATAACAATGAATATGATACATAACACCTTAACGTGGTAAAATGGAAAACACCTTAATCTCTACCATATATTCACTGGAGCCGGTAATGGCTTGCATTACTCAGTTTTCTCCAGATAAAATAGTCCTTATTCGGGAAGAGGATGCTCCAGCTAAGATGAAAGAAACTGAACGCATGCTGCAGGAAACTGTGGGGCGGGTTCTGGAAATTGAAGTCAAACCTACCAGTATATACAACGTGGTTATGGTGGCCCGGGACACTGCGGAAATAATAGAAGAAGAACACGCCCACGGAAGAAACATCGTGGTGAATATCAGTGGTGGTAGGAAACCACAGGCACTGGGAGCTCTTTTTGGTAGTTACGCGCGCCACGATATGGTGGAGAAGATCGTTTACATTACTGAGGAAGATAAGAACATTATCGACCTGCCCATTCTCAATTTTGGGATTTCCAAAACCAAAAGGATCATCCTCGAAGAGTTAAATGATGGTGAAAACAACGTTAAAAACCTGTCCACCAAGATCGGTATCAGCCGGGGAATGACCTATAACCACATCCGGGAACTCCGGGAAATGGGTTTAATAGATCAAAAAAGCCTGCAAATAACCAGTGCCGGGGAACTGGCCATTATATAAACAGAATTTCTCCGGATATTAATTCAGAGTAAAGTCTGTAATTCACCATGTTGATCACATGATTAAAAAGCCATTATTATCCTCATTTTTAACCAGTTATACTCATTTAACCGGTTAACTCTTTATCCAGTTATCCTGTAATACCTATTAAACCAGTTAACTCTTTACTGGTTTATATCCTTTTTTTATAGTGTAATTCCTGGAAAGAAATAGTAAAAGATGTCCCCTTACTGCGGTCAAGTGTTATTTGACCATCCAGTTGTCTAACCAGATTATTAACCAGTTGTAAGCCCAGTGAATCAGTATTTTCATAATCAAGGTTTTCAGGAAGGCCTATGCCATTATCGGCAATAACCATTTCCAGGTGGTCATTCCTGGTTTTGAGCCTGATCTGCAGTGTGCCCTGGTTATCGGGAAAGGCGTATTTGACACTGTTGGTTACCAGTTCGTTTATGATCAAGCCGCAGGGAATAGCCGTGTCTATGCCAATGTGAATATCTTCCACATCTATTTCAGTTTCAATGGTTCCTTTCCGGACTCCGTATGAGTAGAATATGTCGTTTATCAGTTTTTCGGCGTAGTCTTTAAAGTCAATTTTGGTGAAGGTGGGGGATTGGTAAAGCTTCTCATGCACCATGGCCATACTTTTAACCCTTCCCTGGCTCTCTTTTAGGATATTTGTCTCCTGCTCGCCATCCACATGTCGTATCTGCAGGTTCAGGAGACTGGATATTATCTGCATGTTGTTTTTAACCCGATGGTGAATTTCCCGGAGTAAGACTTCCTTATCCTGGAGGGATTGTTTGATCTCCTGTTCCGCCCTTTTATTTTGAATGGCCAGGGCACAGAAAACAGCTAACCTACTAATATCATCCAGATCATCACGGTTATAACCTTCCGGAGCATTGGCCACACTGATCTGTCCCACCAGTTCCTCAGCCAGAACCACCGGCACTGACAGCAAACTGTCCACGGTAAAGTGTCCTTCTGGAACCGATACAAGGGGAAGGTGTTCATGAGGAGTGTTAGTATAAAAAGGCTTTATAGTATGGAGTATATGGTCCCAGAGCTCATTATAACTATCATCACGGGCCAAATGTAAAGCTAAATCCTTTCCATTTAAAAACTGAGAGCCAATAAGTGTCATTTTAGTGTTATCATTAGGTGTATCGAGTATAGAAACAAAACCCTGTGGACTGTTGGTTAATTTTTGGGCTTCATTCAGTATGGTGCGGCCTACGTCTTCCATGGTGGATACAGGTGAAATTATGGGGGCGTATATATTGGCCAGTGCCCGGTTGATTTCCAGTTCCCTCCGGATCTTCCGCCGGGATTGTTTCATCTCATTGATATCCCTTATGGCCTCAATAGCACCCACGAAGTTACCCTTACTATCGTACAGGGGCACGGCCTTGGCCCAGACTGCCCTGGTTTCTCCCCTTAATAGGGCCTCAGTTTCGGCAGTCAGTACTTCTCCTCGGCGCTGGGGTATCTGGTAGTGTTCACGGATCTCTTTATCCTCGGCTTTTACCATGTCCACCAGTATCGGGCGGCGCAGGCCATAGAAGGGTATTGAGTATTCATAATTTCCCTTTCCCAATATTTCATCAGCCCGGACACCAGTCATTTCTTCTATGGCCCGGTTCCAGGAGATCACCCGCCCCATTTTGTCAATGACAAAGGTGGCATCGGGTAAAAAATCGATGATGTCTGCCAGGCGCCTATCAGATTCCTTTAAAGCTTTTTCAGCCATTTTAAGTTCGGTTATATCCTGATTAACCCCACGGGTCCCGATTTTACGCCCATCTTTATCCATTACCACCCTTATACGGACGATAATGTATCTTTCTTCTCCATCGCGCCGGATGATGGTGTGCTGAGCTGTGCTGGAGAATTGGGGATCATCAGTTTCCAGGGCACGGCCCACTTCCTGGGCCACTATGGACTGGTGTTTGGAGGGAATAAAACGTTGCGAGTACTCCTGAGGAGTCATCTGGTAACCACCTTCCTGTTCCGCAGTGGTACCGTAAAGTGCGTAGAACTGGTCATCGAAGGTAAAGAGGTCGCTTTCAATATCATATTCCCAGTAAGCCAGACTGGCCATGTCCATCCCCATCTTAAGACGTTCCTGGCTCCATTGGAGTTCTTCTTCCGCCTTTATCTTACTGGTTAAGTCACGGATAATAGAGGTGAAATAAAATTTTTCTCCTGATTTCCAGGAGGATAAAGACATTTCAAAAGGGAACTCCGTACCATCCTTTTTTAAACCTGTGGTTACCACTGTTTTACCCACTAATCGATGATAGCCACTATTTTTAAACCTTTCCAGTTCCTTTAAATAAGTATCTTTATAGCGATCTGGCATTAAAGTGGTCAGGGGTTTTCCAATGAGTTCGGCTCGATGGTAACCGAAGATTTTCTCCAGACTGTGGTTAAAGAACTGGATGTTACCTTCCAGGTTGGTGGTGACTATTCCATCCACTGCTGACTCGGCTACAACACGGAATCGTTCTTCACTTCTTTGAAGGGTTATTTCCGCCTTTTTACGACTTATAACTTCTATAATAGTAACAGACAGGGTTTCCATGGCCTTTTGATCATTGAGGGTGTAACCAGATTCTTTATTGGCTATGGCAATCATTCCCACAGTTTTACTTCCCTGTTTAAGGGGTACTCCCATAAAGGAAGTTATCTTAGGGTGTCCGGGTGGTTCACCCCTTTGATCAGGATCCAAAGTGGGATCATTTACCATAACTGTTTTTCCAGTTTTAATGGGTCTGCTCCAGTAACTTTGCAACTCCATATCCAACACTGCATTTTCAGCCTGGGTTTTGGGCATGATACAGTTGTTCCAGCCAGAATCACTGATGGCAATGGTGTTGAAACGACCCTCTGGATTTACTTCACCAATGAAGCCAAAGGCACTATGAGTGAACTCACTAGCAACATCCAGGCATATCCTGGCCACTTCATGAACTGAACTGCAGTTCAAAGCCTCTTTTAGTACTCGGTTCATGGCTGTGGTTAGGGATATCTGCCAGGATGTTTCCCGGTCCTTTTCCTTCTGGAAGAGAGTATGTTCAATGGAAAATTTGAGTTCATCCGGGTCACTGGATTTGACGATACTGACCGGAGGTTCAATAATCATGGCCCTTTCAATGGCCGACTCCTCGGCACGGGCTGTTAAAAATAGGATAGGAATGTTTAAATTTTTAATTTTAGAGGCAAGTTCAAAGGCATCAACATTCCCCTTAAGCATGATATCTATCAAAATAAGATCGGGCATTATCTCTAGTATTTTACTTAAAGCCTCCTCACCGCTGGAGGCAACGAATGGAACATGGTAGTTAAATGACTTTAAACTCCGTTTAATATCCATGGCATCGGTTTTTTCGTCATTTACCAAGACAATTTTAATTTCTGACACAGTACTCAGTGAATGTATACGTTAGTAATACCTATTAATTTTTTCTATTTTATTACCACTCTTAATTAACGCTAAATATAGGATAACGCTTTATATCACCCACTCCGGTTACGTTGGAGAGTATTTTTTAAGAATTAATATAAATCAAAAAAAACAGGTATAAATCAAAAGATTTAGAGATTATAATAACGTGATAAACAAAAAAATAGAGAAGTAATTCACCATGAAAAATAGAGAAAAATCACCAGTAGTCCCCTATCTTGATAAACGCCTTATATTTAGGCTGCGGATCTACACGTTGGTAATGATCTTCATGTTACTGGTTATAAGTGGAGAAGTGCTTAGTGGTACCTTCAGTGTGGCCTGGGCCCTGGGAGGTATACTGATTGGTCTGGGTGTGGGGACATTGGCCACTCGCATGTACCGCCTGAGCTGGGATGAAGATACCAGCCATGTTATCAGCAGAATTGACTGGATTGGGGGGATAATTCTAATTTGTTACCTTACCTTTGTCTTCACCAGGACATACTACCTGTCCTACTGGGTACAGGGAGCTCCGTTAATGGGAATTATCTTCAGCATAACCGCCGGTACCATGCTGGGTCGGGTGCTTGGCACCAGAAGAGGTATAAATAAGGTCCTGAAGACCTGGCATATACTTATAAAGGGTACTCCTACCTAGTGATCTTGACCATCTAGTAATTTTTACCTAAGAAAAATATCTTACCGGTGATGATCTAAGATTTTTTTAAAGTCTCTTAACATAGATAATAGAAGTGTAAATTGAAGGGAAGTGTAATTGGAGGTTCTATCAATGTTGGATTTTGGATTAACTGACTTAGTCCCGGAAGAGTACAATACCCGATTATGGTCAGAACTGGTTGATGGAGACGAAATAACTGGGAAAATCCTTATTGGAGAATTAGAACGGAGTATAATTGGTGAAAGGGAGTTTGCCCAGTTTTACATGGTGATATCCAACTCCCGTGACCGGTCCAAATGGGTCTGCAAATTCAGTAGTCCCTACTCTCCAGAAACTGACACCGTCCACATTGCCGTGGGCAGTGCCCTTTACACCTTCCTGGATAGCCTGCACCATGTGGTGAATAGAACTCCCTTAAACTGGAAAGAAAATTATTACCTTCATTTTCCTCAGTTTCAAAAAACAGTTAACCAGTCCCTTGACACGGTAACGGTTAAAACTGTGCCCCCAGTTAACGATGATGAAGGACTGGTTAACCTGGTGGTCACCAGTGCAGTTATTAAACCTGAAACTACCTCCAGTGCACCGGCCACCATTTATAGTCTGGCAGAGAATGATCCTACCATTCTTCAGGCTTACTCCAGTCTGCGCAATAAAGGGGACCGAATAACCATTAAAAATATTTCTTTTCAACTTAAGAGCTTCTTTGATGATGGTGATATTTCCGAAGTTGACTATGAGAATGCATTAAGTGCCTTGAAAAGGTTAAAACCCTCGGTTGATTATCTGTGAAGCACTTTCCGGATATCTATTCCCTTATCCTGTTAAGTTGGCGGAAAAATTATTTCTAAACTAATATTTCTTAACTAATTTTTTTTAAAACATAAAAATAATCAAATTGAAGATAATTAAACTAAATCTATTCTAAACACTATTATTTTTGAAATAAATAGTCTAAGCTAAATCTACATTGCAGTTTCAATCTGTTCCTTCCTGCTTTTAAGCCCAACAGCTAGTATAGCCATTACAATAGCCACTAAGCCAATAAAAAGGTAAGCATACTGGTATCCCATGAGTTGGCCATTGTAGGACCCGATGAAGGCCCCCACCAGAGCTCCGCCCACCAGCTGTCCTGCACTGGTTATGATGTTCAGTAGGGCCTGGCCTGATGCCCTTTCCCGGGGAGGTGTCTCCACCAGCATGATGTAACGGGGTGGAGAGCCAATGGTGGTGCTCATTCCCACACCAATGAGTACACCGGCCAGGATTAGCAGGTAGAAATCCCTGGCAAAGATTCCAGCCATTAACAGTCCGCTGGCCATAATCAGGGATCCGATGAGCATTATATTACGGGAACCAAATTTGTCCAGGAGCTTCCCTACAACCGGAGCCCCGACGGCCATGGTAAGGACCACGGGGATTAACATTAAACTGGCCCCAGTAGATGAAAAGGCCAGGGCCACAATAATAAAGGCTGGGATGAAAACTGTGGCCGCTTGAACCAGGCCGGTGCCCACCATTATACTGTTCACCAGTTTAACTTCCCTGCTTTTAAAAAGATCTACCTGAATAAGTGGATCCTGGGCCTTTTTTTCAATTTTCCAGAGAATAGGAAGGAGAGCTACTGCTAAAAGCAGGTAGGGGAAGACATCTACCGATAGCAGGCTGGTGAGGAAGGTGTCGGTGTTGATCTGGTTGATTCCGTAGGCCAAGAAAGTCACCAGCAGGCCCAGTACCAGCACCCCCCACCAGTCAAAGGTGACGTTATTGTTTCGCTCACCACCAGGGAGGATTTTGAGACTCAACACTATTACCGTGATGGTTATTGGCAGGTTGATGATAAACAGCCATTGCCAGCCGTACTGGAGTAGCACTCCTCCCAGTATAGGTCCCATAACACTGGACCAGCCCCATACTGAGCTCAGGATTCCCAGGGCACCTCCCCTTTTTTCCGGGGGAAATATGTCCCCGATGAAGGCGTTAGCCACAGGAAATATTCCACCAGCACCCAGTCCCTGTATGGCTCTACCAAAGAGGAGCATTTCAAATGAGAATGAAGTTATGGTCAACAGGGACCCAATGGTGAATAGAAGGATATCTAATAGGTAAATGGCCTTTCTACCATATATATCAGATAATTTAGCCATTACCGGTGTTCCCAGCATAAAAAAGAGAATGTAAATGGTAAAAACCCAGGAAAGCATCCGGTCGTTCACTGTAAAGTAAGTCTGGATACTGGGGAGTGCTGGTCCCACTATACTTATATCCAGGGAACCCATGAATACACCTACAAAGAGGAGAATAAGAATGCGGTTCTGTCGGTGGTTTACCATACAGTGAATTATTAAAGTTCCCGGTTTAAAAAAGTTTTTTTCTATTCCCGTGAATCCTAAATAACAATTGATCCCTAAATTAATAGGGGGACCCTGTAGGGGAAACTGGACTGGGCATCCCCTTTATACACCAGTCAAGGGGATGGTATAAACCAAGGTTTTATTATTGATGGTGACCATAATAAAATACAAGAAAGTTAATTTTTCATTTCCCCGAGCATGTTGTTTACTGATTTAAATTGTTTAAATATGTTTTAATTGAGGATTTGAATTTTTAAATTGGTTTCACTTAACAAGCTTAACCAACTACCCGATTGGTTGACTATAAAGATATTTCTTTTAAATATGGAGGATAAAAATATGAATGAACATCTCATTGAATCTCAAATACATACCATACCCTACAGAATGACTTTACAGCCCCAGCTTCTTGCTAAAGAGCAACAAAATATTTTAAAGGAATACATCATGCCCCTCTTAAAAAAACAGGGAATTGAGTTAAAGGATGTGGGGGAATCTTTCCACAGCCTTCTAAGTCCATTAAGACTGGAAAGAATTAAAGAAAAACGGCCATTTTATCTGGTTCTTAAGGGGAATAACCACAGTAAAAGGGCAGTTACTGTGCTGATAAATCCCAGTAAATAATGAAAACTGGGACTATTCTAAACAATATCCTTTTAAGACGTTTTTTTAACCAAATCCTATTTTATTAGACCAATTAATTTAATTTTATAATATTAACGAGTCCCCGGAAGTTTAAAATCTTTTCTGGTAAGTTAACTCGGCAAAGGTGATTCGGTACAATGTGCCCTCGCTTTCCAGAATTTCCAGTGAGGCATCCAGTTGTTTGATGAGGGATTTTACCAGATTAAAGCCCAGTTTCTTACTGCTTTCCAGTACTGATTTTTCCAGTGGCCCTATTCCATTATCACCCACCATCAAAACGTATTTATCCTTTATTTTATGGAATTTCACAATTATTTTACCATTCCTGCCCTGAGGGAAAGCATGCTTCAATGAGTTGGATACCAGTTCATTTATAATGAGACCACAGGGCACCGAGGTCTCAATATTCAACTCCACATTCTCAATATCCAGTTCAAGGTCAATGTGGCCCAGATCCTGAGAATAATCATATATTAATCTATTGATAAGTGTTTTAAGGTAATCTCTGAAGTTTATGGAGTTAAATTTATCAGATTGGTACAGTTTTTCGTGGATCATAGCCATGCTTCGTACCCGGTTTTGGCTTTCCACAAATAGTTCATGATCCCGGGGATCCCTCACATTATCGGACTGCAGGCTCAATAAGCTGGAGATGACCTGTAGATTGTTATTCACCCGGTGATGGATTTCCCTTAAAAGTGCTTCCTTTTCTTCCAGAGATTTTTTAATATATTCTGCAGATTTTTTCTGTTCAGTGATGTCCCTGCCACTGTATATAAATCCTCTAAATCCATTTTCATCAACAACTGGTTTTCCCGTTGTTTCAATCCATATATATTTCCCTTCTGCAGTTTTTAACCTGCTCTCCACCCTCAAACCTTCGGTGGCATTGATTGATTTTTTAATGGTCTGGCGTACTTTTTCCTGGTCATCAGGATGTATCAGTTCATACAAGGAGTGGCCCACCAGTTCCTGAGGATGGTAGCCGAGGAGTTGTTGGGTAGAGGGACTGACATATTTCAAAACACCATTGGCATCTGATTCACTGATGATATCCAGCATGTTAGAGGTTATAAAGTCCAGCTGTTCTTTTCTTTTGGATATAACTTCTTTATTTCTTTTAAGGGTAATTTGAGCCCGCTTTAAGTCATTTAAAAAGATGACCTGCCTCAGTATTACCAGAACCACGATGATCCCCACACCCCAGATCAATGCAGCATCCGGAGTGGTTATTATTAAAAGACTGTAGGTGAAAAGAACCAGGACCAAAGGTAAATATGAAATCCAATCATTATAAGGACTTAAAGCACTGTAAAATGACAATTTATTCTTTATATCCATTTCAACCTTATTGATATAGGACAAAACTGCCAGGGCAATTAGAATGATGGTTAAAGTGTAGAAGGTATTGGCCAGCCACAGATAAAGCAGATTAGGGACCACTACCTGGTAGGCAAAGACCATGTCCCCCACTACCTGGGAGAATATGCCTAAGGATACTAAAAAGAGCGATATAGTACTGATCTTTTTCTTTTCACTGAAGAGCACTACCTGTGTAACCAGTAGTAAGAGAAGATCCAGAAACAGGTAGGATAGGGAAAATATCATGGACGGTGTATCCGGCTGGCTGGGTTCAATCACTGGCCAGATAAGGGGGAACCATATAATGAACATTACCGAAACCGAAACAATAATCGAGTCTAAAAAGGATTTTAACTTTAATCTATAGGGTTTTTCCATGAGGGTCAGTATTCCCAACATCAAAAGGGGGTAGGCAACAATGTACAGAGTATCGACCAGGGAAGGTAAAGATATCAATCCCAGGTAATCCCTTAATAAAAAATAAAGAAAATTTGCCATAAAATATAGGAATAAACCTGCAGTTACTAGCATCCACGTTTTTAAAACTTTTTCATTATTTTTATAAGTCCACCAGGTAGCATAAACCATTAAAGCCAGAAGTAAAAAACTGGCGATAGGGATTACGATGGTAATATACAGAGGGGTTAGGACCGTATTCCGTAAGGAGAAGGTGAACAAGGTAAATACTAAGAAAGTAACCATTAGCAGCAATGCCCACGATCTGAACTTGGTAAATGTTTTAGCAGAATGCATCATCACACCTATTCATAGAAACATCAAATCATATCCTGATAATTATCTGTTTTAATTTATTAATCAAGTTTTATAAAATTTATTACCCCTATGAAAAATCTTATTCAAAAACAATAAAATCCAACACTACCAATGAAGGCGGATAATCTTTTATAGGTAATGCCTCCAATTTTATAACAAAAGAGATATTTAGAGGGGGTTTAATAGATGGAAAATTCAAGAGATGTTTGCAGTGCATGTAACGCTCGGATAGAGCCTGGATCAAAATTCTGTACCGAATGTGGTAAACCTGTTGAAGAATCCCTGCCGGAAGGCATGAGTGATGTGGAAAGTGGAAATGAAAAGGTTGAGGATAAGGTAACACTGCAATCCACAGTGAAATGTCCCCAGTGTAACACAGAACTATCCTCCGAAGATAAGTTCTGTATTGAGTGTGGTGCCCTAATAGAAACGTCCACAAATTGCCCGCAATGCAACGCTCCCCTAGAACCCGGGGCCCGGTTCTGTACCGAATGTGGCACGGTTATCGAAGCTACAGATGAGGAAGCATCACCCACCACGGTTAAAACCGGTAATGTTCATACCACCATTCCCTCAACTTCTAATAGTTCAACCACTACCTCACGCACCAGAGAAGATCCTATGGATGATCTTAGAGAAACAGGCAAGGATTTAATGCAGGATGTGGAAAAAACTGGAAAGGGACTTATGAAAGATCTGGGTAGTTTCTTGGGTAAATCATCTAAAACTGATTCTAGAAAAAAGATCAAACCAGCTAAAAAGGACCAGCATTTCCTGGTATGTAATAAATGTGGTGGTTACTATGAACTTAAGGAAGGTGAGTCACCAGATGACTTTGATCTTGAATGTGACTGCGGTGGACATCTGGAACACCAGGACCATGTATAATTTCTAAATTTTTTCAAGATTTTTTAGATATTTTAGGAAGTTTTTCCTGCCATGAAGAGTTATCCTTTAAGATTACTCTTCTTTTTTGTTGAGATTACATTTGATGAGCCAGTAATCCCTTGATTTTTTCATGGATCATTTCTTTGCAGGCCAGTTTTTCAATCCATTCACTGGGAATGCCACTTTTTCCATAAAATGCTCCGGCCAGTTGTCCGTAGATAGCTCCGGTGGTATCGGCATCTTCACCTAGATTAACTGCCAGGAGACAACCTTCCCGGAATGATTCAGATTGATGAAAGGCCCATAATGCTGCTTCCAATGATTTAACCACATAGCCTCTACCCCTTATTTCCGGGGGTTCTTTTTCCTGGTAGGAACCACTGGCTACTTCATCTATTTCTTCGGCCAGGGGATGTTCATCCCAGTATCCCGGTACAATTGAAAAATGTGGTGATAGTAACTCTTCCTTGGAGAACCCAATCAGGGCACCGTTAATTAAAGATCCCATGTAACGGCAAGCATCCACCGCCAGGATATGATTATGGGTGGTTCGTGAGCTTTGACCGGATAATTCAATGGTTTTACCGGGTTGGGTGAAGTAAAATAGGGGCACTGGAGCCAGGCGCATTAATGAACCGTTTCCCGCAGAAAGTTCATGGTCTAGTCCAGGATAGGGTTCACCAGTTTCCTGGAATATGCGGAGAGCTTCACGGGTGGTGTTTCCAATATCAAAGCAGTGCCCGTTAACACTCAGATATCCCTCCTGGAACCAGCGCAGATAGCGTTGTAGCTGGTCAACCGGATCAAAATCTCCCTTCTCAATTAAACTCTCTGCCAGGCAAAGGGCCATACTGGTGTCATCAGTCCACATCCCTGGACTCAGATTGTGGGTTCCCCCACCAGTCATACCATTTACTGGCTGAAAGCTACCAGGATTCTTAAACTCAAGGGGTGCACCCATAGAATCTGCAATAGCCAATCCAAGTAAAGCACCATAAAATCCATCAATGATTTTTGATCGGATCTTCTCCAGACGCAACAGGAGTTTTAGTACAATACCCTTATCAACCATTTCACCCATCAAACCCTCGGTGAAACGTTCTGCCCGGACCATTGTGAATAAAAGGTTCATAACTGTTGTGAGGTTGGCATTTTCCAGTTGAAGAGGATCTTCAAGGTAGTTAGATGCCTCACTGGACCACTGGACCCAATCAAAATGGAACATGTTCTGCTGATTGATGAGGGTTATCAGGTCTACTATTTCTGGAGAATAGACATAGTAGGGGAACTGGGGAGCCTCATCCACCAATTCATAAAAACTACTGTCCTTACTTTTAAGGTAGGGTAAAAAATCCAGGAATAGATCGATATCCCGGATACCTGGTATCTGTACTTGTTTTGAATCCACTATCACCACTTCTAAATAATTTATAATTTTATAGTTTGCCCTAGGGGAAACCCATAGTTAGAGGGAAAAATTTATGCATTATAATTCTATAATGATTATTATTAAATTATAGGGGGTGTGGTGTGACCTGTCAAGTGAGGATTCATGCGGGGGATAATGGAAGTGTCAGTCCCCAGGGAGAGTTTGAGGTGGAACAGTCCAGTCATGTTTATATTCTTGCTGAACCTGAACCAGGATACCATGTTGAGATGTGGTACATAAATGGTAATCAGCTCTACGGTGGCACTAAACAGTTCAGGGTTACGGCTATTAACAATGAGTTAGAGATTAGGGTCACCTTTTCCCGGACCCAATAATGGGCCAGGACCCAATACTTCAGGATGCAATCTATTTTGGATTCAACAGTGTTAGATTGGATAATCCTTTCTTTTCTATTATTTTCCCCTGATTTGATTCGCCATACTTATAAGTGGGTATCCCCCCTGCCTAATATTTTAGGAAAAAATAAAATAATCATTAAGATATATTGATAAACAACTTAATTGATAAACTTAATTTGATAAAGAACTTAATTCAATTAACAACTTCCAGGAACCATTGATTAACTGCATTTATTCAATAATTATAGAGTTATAGATGCATGGAATTTGTTAAATCTAAAGGTGTCATACCCATGTCCTCTGATTATCTGAAAAAAGACAAAGAAAGAGTGGAAAATAAGTTCAAAGAACTCAAATCCAAGGGTGAAATCGAGGCCATTGAAAAGAGGCTAGAATCCCTGGAGGATGCGGATTCTTCCATTAATAGAATTTGGGCGGAAATATACCGTGATGTCCTAGACTTAAAAAAGAAGGAAGAAGAACATGAAGATAAGGACTGATCAGTCTTATATTCCCAATCAGTACTTTCAAAATACTGTTTTTCCCAAATTTGTATATTACTAATTTTTGATTATAATTATTCCTGATTCAACTGGAGCTACATATTCCAAAACGTTTATTATTCAATAATAATCCTAACCACCATACTCGTTTTCTCTGATGGAATTTTTTATAACTGAGCGAGGTAGTCTGGCTGTTTTATCCAGTAAATTTTTTATGCAGTTAATGAATTCGTGCCCAAAGTCAATGGCCTGCTTTAAATCATCCGGGTTCCGGGTGGTTTGGAAATGATGCTGATCTTCGTAGTTAAGGTTGAATATTACCGTAAGTACGTCTAGACATTTCAGGCTGAGATTGCCTTCGGCACAGTATTTTTCCAGGTAATTCACCAAGTAGAGGGGATCCTCCACTTCCACTCCGTCCCGTAATGTAACGGATCTAGCAGCGTGCAGAACAGCAAAATAGGTTGAAACACGTGAAGAACGATAAAATCCTACTTTAAAAGTTTCTTCAGCTTCTTTTAACCATATTTTGGCTTCTTTAAGAGATAAAGCACTTTTTAAAGGAGAGGCTTCCACCTTCCGGAGATGGCCTTCGTAATATAATTCATCAATTTTGTCCACGTAAATCACCTTGCTAAGCTAATCTAACCACTAAATTTAATCATCATAAAACTTATGATACGATTATAGATAAATTATTGTTCATCAATTATAATATATTGATCGTCTAGTATTACTTGTCATCTGGTATAAATGTTTGATTATCGTCCATAATCTATATATTCCCCGCCAGTTTGAACCGAATATCGGCTTTTTTTAATAAAACCAGTGAATCGTTGGTTGATAAATTTTAAACCCTTCCCAAATCAGGCAGGGGCATCTTTTTATTGGGTGTTAATCATATAATGCCATTGGTATATTTATTGAAGTGTTCTATAATTTGAAGTGTTTCTATAATAATTGAGGTGTTTCTAATTGAATAAGAAATTCATAAATAAAAAATTCATGGTAGTAGCCGCAGTTATCCTGGTCATAATCCTGGCCATGGTTTACTTTACCATAGCCTCTGGAACTCATTACACCAGTAAAGACAGTAAAGGAAATGAAATTTCTTTTAATTATCCCAGTGGCTGGGTTTTCCAGGAACGTACCGCGGGTGAACTGATTCAAGGGGAAAAAAACAGTACGGATAATTCCACTTACCGTTCAGTAGTTACCATCACCCGGACCCTGGCCAATGGAACCTCCCTGGACCAGGTAAAAAGTAACGACATCTACCTTAAAACCGGCACGGTCATCAATGAAACCAACCGTAGTGTGGATGGCGTTCAGGCCACGGTGATTGATATTGATGAAATGGCTGGCCCGGAAAGGGGTAAACTCGGTGAAGTGAAACTGGTACTGCTCAGTAAGGATGACTACATCTACACCATAACCTTTGTAACGGGAGGAACACTAGAAAAGATGAAGGGAGATATTGACCATATATTAAACAGTTTCCAGACCGGTAAAAGCTAAAAATCCTTTATTTTATCAAAAAAAATCTTTTTTTATATTTTTCTTAAATAATAACCGGTTATATTTAAAATAAAATAAATGAGGCTTTTAATATTCAGGGGATGTAAGAAAATAATTTTAATTTACAGATTTCTTAGCACATCCCTTAACTCGATATTTTCTTGATAACCAGGGAGTCAGCCACGGTCTGGTAGGCATCACGATAGTTTTTAGCATCAAAATTCAATATCATGGTTTTCACATCGGTGTAATCGGATGTGAGGAAAACATAACTGCAGACCTGGAGACCATCTTCGATTTTAACCCCAGATTTGTCAGCAATACTGATGCTCTTTCTTTTGGTGAAAGATGACATATCAGTTCGGTTACTCTTACAGTAAAATACCTCTCCCACCAGGTTTTCAATGGTGGTGTTGGAGTTTGCATAGAATTCTAATCTTAAATGGGTGCTGTTGGAATTGTCCACTACGAATAATCCTGAAGGGTACTGGAATTTCACCCATTCATTCTCAAAGTTTCCCCCCGTGCTGGTATTGTTGGTAGCCGTACTCTCCGGGATATTGATATATCCCACAAAGGCCACCACACACACCGTAATGGCCACTAACAGAATTGATTGGTATTTTTTCGTTAAAATCCCCTCGTGTAAAGTAAAATATTAAGTTATCATAAAGTTAAATTTGAATTCATTAAGGATTGTTTGGATATTAAGGAAGTTTAGGTTTAAATTTATATCTTTCTTTTGTTTTGAAAATTTTATCTTTTACCGGATTTATTTAAAATTCTATTGTTTTAGTCCCCTAAAAAGGATTTCTCGATAATGATTGCAGAGAGGTACTATTTTTTTTTAAAAAAAATGGGAGTCAACAGTTACTGGCCAGAGAAAGTTGCTGGCCGGACAACTGTTGCACAATCATAGATTGATTTATCGCTTTTTATCCGCCTGCTATTACTGCTCCGGACGAGCTGCCACCAGTGGCATAGTATCTCTGGGCATAACCATTACCACGGTAATCATAGTCAACCCAGCTGTTACCATTCCAGACCTGAACTGAACGATGATTTGATGAGTAACGGTTAGCATACTGAACAATACGTGCTCTGGTTCCTGAAGAGGTCAGCGAACTGTACAGTGATGCACTGTTAGCCCAGCAATCACCAGTACCCTTACCATTATACCAGCTGCTACTGTAATACTTGCTGTAACTGCGGACAGCATTGGCATATGATTTTTTAGGAGAGTAGGTTGATTTATCTGAGTTAGAGGTAGAACTGTAATCACTTTCACCGGCAGCGGCCTGGACTTCTGCCAGGTATTTATCCCAGCTGGCCATGGCCTTACGAGTGTCATTACCCACAACACCGTCAACAATTAAACCGGCTTCTTCCTGGAAATTCCGAACAGCAGTTTCGGTGTCTTCACCGAAAATACCATCGATATCCCCAGAATAGTAACCGTAATCAGTTAACCATTGTTGTAGTTCTTTGACCTTATCACCGGTAGTTCCCAGTCTCAATGAACCATCAGTGGAGTTGTTGGTTCCCAGGATCTTACTAGTGGAATTTGCACCAAATGGATTACTACTCTGGAGAACATTCTGAGTGTCCTGAATCTCCTGGTCACTCACTCCAATCTGCAAACCATTGGCCGCGTTATTATCGCCCGCATTATTGTCCGGGTCGCTCACAGCACCAGATATTGGTACTGCAGCAGCGACCATGAACACCATGCATAGCACTGCATAGATAGAGTTTTGCTTTACTCCCTTAATTATACCGCCTCCGTGCCCATAAATACGTATTTATGG